>JAFNYE010000137.1 GCA_017383345.1 Alistipes sp.
CTCAGTTCAAGCTGTTGGGTCAAAAAATTTTTTCCGAAAATTTTCGCCCCTGAAAAATTAGACATCTTATATGGCAAACTCCTTCTTAACTCGTTGAACTGTCGATACTGACACTCCACAAATCACCGCAGTATCACGGATGCTTTTGCCTTGCTTCAACGAGCGGATGACCTTGCTGTACTCCTCTTGCTTGCGCTCCTTGCTCTTTACCGAGCCAACCTTACGACCAAGCTTGCCACCATCAGCAATGTACTTGGCACGACCACTATTGAGACGATAGGTGATGTTCTCTCTTTCAAGCTGGGCGCAGACACCAAGCACCGACACCATCACTGCTAAATATGGATTCTCTCTACCATCTGCACCGAACAGCGACAAACCCTCCTTCTGGAAATAGGCATTTACACCATTGTCCTTCAATGTTCGAATAGTGTCCAGAACCTCCCAGACAGCACGACCACAACGGGATAGTTCCGAGAACAACACCACCTCAACACTGTTGGTAACTGCGTAGTCAATACACTCTGTGAGCACTGCACGCTCCTCGTTGCGCTTGGCACCGCTGATATGCTCCTCATAGACCTTAACGACCTCCAAACTGTTACGGCTGGCATAGTCGGCCAGGTCACTCACCTGGCGTGAGGTTGATTGTCGGTCACCAACCGATGAAACTCGTGCGTAAATTACTGCTGTTGCCATATATTCGTGTTGTTTTGGTTATTATCACGATGTAAAAATATGGAAAATATTTAATATATCCAAATTTCAATCCATAATATTAGGGAAATCTTTGAAAATTCTCCATATTTCACTAATTTTAACCCAAATTTTCAAAGATTATGGCAATAGACAAACAAGAACGCACAGTTATCCACTTGGAATTAGACGGTCAACACCACTATTTCGGGTCTGTCAAAGCGTTATGCGACCACTTCGGCAAGGAGCAAATCGGCATCGGTTATAAGAGTCTTGCCAACTTCGGCATCACGCCAGACAAGCCCTACCGCTATAAGTTTTGCACTATCCGCAAGGGCATCTTATTGACCGCTCCCAAGTCGAGCGTTGAGGCGTTGTCAGATAACGCAGACGAATAATTTTTACACATATTGCTACTTTTGTGCTATTTATTTTGTATATTTACATTATAACATAGTTTTATGCTCTACATTTCGCTTATATCAAACTATCTAAACAACCTAATATGGAACTATTATTTTGGATTTTTATTGGCATTCCCCTTCTTGCGCTAGGGGCATACCTTGATGGCAAACGTGGTCAACGAAAAGACAACAACCTTAATAAATTGATTCAGCAGGAGCTTGATAAAAGAAATTTCACTGCATCAAATAATATCTGGGCAAACTCTTTATACATTGCCACGGACTTACAAAAAGATGAAATCATAATCATCAAATACAATAAAGAGGAGTGCCAAATATTAGATGTGCAATTAATAAATTTCCATACTACAAATTTCTTAAGTAATGGCATCCAAAGAAATGGAGGTCATTGGTTTTTATACTCAAAAAATGCGACATTAATATATTTAGACAACAATTCTAAAGAATTACTTGTATTATCATCAGAAAACATAAGCAAGCCTAAAAGATTAAAGTTTTCAGATATATTATCCGTTGAACTTATTCAAGATTCTAATATTGTCTCTAAAAAAAGTTTATCTGATACAATCGGTAGGTCTATAATAGGTGGAGCTCTCGCTGGAAATGCAGGAGCAATTATTGGTGGCACGACAAGCAAATCCAGCAACCAAGATATTTGCAAACTTCTTCAATGTATTGTTACTATTAGAGACATACAAGAACCCACATTAAACATAACGTTATGCAATAGTAAAGAAGGTATTAAAGATGTAAAACAGAGTGATGTATACAAGCAAGCTCTATTACTTATGAACACCTTCTCCGTCATTATTGATTCTTGTTCTCAATCACCCAAAGAAGCGAGCACAAGCATCTGTACTGAATTAAACAACTTGGTTAAATTAAAAGAACAAAATATATTAACAGAAGAAGAATTCCTAATACTCAAACACAGGCTAATAAAAAAACAATAGCGACCTAAAAACACTCATAACTACACATATCATTCAAATAATTCTTTGAATAATCCGAGTACAGAAATGGCAGTCACTTAATTGCGACTGCCGATTTTTCTGAATACAGACAAGAGTTGAATACACTAAACTATACCTTTCCTTATTTGTTCACTAATAAGTTTATTCAAGAATCTCGCTGCATCTTTCTTGCTATCCCCATATAGGTCGCAATATAAACCTACTGTCCTCCAAAAGAGATTGTCATCTTGGGGCAGGGCATTTTTGCGGAGGCAAGCAAGTCTTGTGGCGTTCTTAATGATACACTCCTCTAAATAGTCGCTCATATCCATTCCTGGCTCTTTCTGCTGTTGAGGTCGAGCGGCGGAACACTCTGGCTCCTTTTCAGAACAAGGGCTGACGGGAGGAGTATTATTACTTTCACTCTTGGAGTTTATATGGAGTTCTTTCTCTTCCTCGCTCGCCGTGGAAAGTTCAAACCCCTTGAAATTATATACCTCTTGTAGAGGTTCTTTCTCTTTGTTTTCTTTCAATCGCTCACTCTCGTTCACGATTTCTTTATTAGAAAACCCTATTGAAGAATTAGAAAAAGAAGATTGAAATGCTGTTGAACCAGATGGAGCATCAGCATCAACCTCAACATTTACTTCTTCATTTTCATTTACATCTTCTTCAACATCATCATTAACATCTACATCAAGGGGTTGTTTCGGGGTTGATTGGGGGTTGTTTTTGCGAGCGTTCTGATTTCCCTTCGGTGCGCCACCTAATTTTCCAAACTCAGCACCCTTCTTACCATTCTCAACACTCGCAATATATCTTTTGCGTGCCGAGTCGAGGTTTGGTTTAGCCATCGCCATTATTACATTCACCATAGGACTCTCGCTCTCTTCATCTATACCTTCAAGAGCATAATCTCTGATTTTTAATACACACTCACGAAACTCTGCATCGTTGAGGTGCTTCATCGCTGACAGAAAACTGTCGTAAAAAACAAAACTGTTCTTTCCATTGTTTTTACTTTTAGACATTGTTTACTATTTATTTTTACAATTATTAAGAACCACGCCGACACCATCGGCGCAGTTAGGTATAAACCTACTAAAATATAGTAGGCTCATATCTCAAAGTCAAGCGTTTTTTTTTGTAAGAAATGCTGCTTTTTCGGGATAAAAATCTTTTAACCACTCAATAAACTCAACAATCTTCAAGTAGTCATCTATAAAAGTTCGATAGTCTGGCACGATGTGGCACTTCACAAGCGACCTATTCGGGTCGCTTGTTTCGTTTGATAAAGGAACTCGGTCAGTCGGTGGCGTTTCGGACGACTTATCTGCGTATTGCCGTTGTTTGCTATCGCAAATCATTGGATTTATAAAACGCTGTGTCTGAAAATAAATTTCCCCCCACTGCATTTTCTAAATCCAACAATCTTTGATTGTAACGGCAATACTTCGGTCACCTCTCAACTGCTGCGACCGTTCGAGTCCCGGCGCATTCGGGTAGGTGTGTGCCTACTGATTAGTTTTAGCAAATTTGGTTTGGACGATATCAGTTACTACCAACAATCAGTGGTGGGATATAGTAGCCGTTCGAGACCCTATTTGTTGTGCGGCCAAAGGAACTCGTTCAGCTGGTGGCGCCTCGGCAGAGTTGTCTTTACTTTATAAATGTGCATAGTTGCTGCGCAACAACGAAATATTGGTTGAAAACATCTGTTCAAACAAGCTTGACATCTATTCTCAACCAATCTTCCAAACCTCTGGTTTTTTGCACATTTTCGTAGTTCGCTCTGCTCTCGGCTGCTGCCGCTGTTCGAGCCACAGGGTGAAGAGTGCAACTATTTGATATTTTGTGGTTTTGCTCCTTTTTTGTACATTTGTAAAAAATTAGGACATGAGGAGCATTGTCTTTCTATTTGCGACCATTATTTTAGGCATGGGTGCTGTTCATGCGCAGAGTACGAAGTTGGCCCTGGGGGCCAAGTGTGGTCACAATGCGTTATTTGGCACATTTGCCGCTGCATCTGTCGAGGCTGAGCATGAAGCAAAGAGGCACTTTTCTATACAAGGTGGCGCGCAGTATAGTTCCATAGGGCGTATGGCTGCGGAGGTAAGACCACAATATTTTCGCGACCTTAGTTTCGGGCGATTGGCCGGTCAGGCTATATTGGGTTACACCTATCAGAGCCGCATGAACAACTATATCATAGGTATTGGAGCGCAGTTGGATATACGTCACATCTGGGCAAGATTAGGCTACTATCATCGCACAATATCGGTGGGCGAAAGCAGCATCTGTGAGCCCTTCAACATCTACTACGAGTTGGGAATACGCTGCCTTACCAAGCTTCAGAGGTGGGATTTGAACATCATCATAGGCAACAGCAGGCTTTTCGAGTTGGAGCGCCACTTCCAGCCATCGTTTGCCGTGGAGGTTTGGTGGTATCCGAACGAAAAGTGGGGTGTGCAGATAGGTGCGAACTACAAACCTGCGGGGATGTTTAACATCTCGAGCAACTATTATCAAATGTATGGAAATATAGGAGTATGTTACAAATGGTAAAGAGATATGGCCTTATTCTCGCGGCGGCTATATTTGTCAGCTGTGAGACAATTGATATAAAGGGGCTGATTGCTCCAACGGGCGATGTTGTTGACAAACGCTTCGAGAAGAGTATGTCACTGACTAAAAATCAAGCAGTTGTAAAAATTGAGACCGAGGAGAGATACACATTCTATGTGAGCACCGACCCGCATATCGACAGCACAAATAACAATCTGCGAGAGTTTGCCACACGCCTGCGCAATGACAAGACTGCGTCATTTGGCGTCGTGCTTGGCGACTGTTACAACCGCGGCAGCGCCCTGCCCACATATATCGAGGCTATAGAGAAGAGACAAGCTACAGATGCACCGATATTCTCAATCTTGGGTAATCACGACATATACCACAGAGGTTGGGATAAGTTCTCTGAGACTCTGGGGGCCTCGGTTTACTGGTTTGACGTGCAGCACCCCTCTGGTTGTGACCTCTTTATCGCGCTCGATTCTGCAAGTGGCACACTGGGCAGACAGCAGTTGAGTTGGCTTGGCAAGTTCTTGGCTGAGCAGAGGGATAAATATCGCCACTGCGTAGTGCTGACACACACCAACCTCTTCTATACCGACAACTCACAAACGGGCTCGGGAAATATGGCACTTGAGGAGACCGCAGCACTCACGGAACTATTTAGCCGTCACAAAGTTACGCTCTGCCTGCAGGGTCACGACCACTACCGTGAGGAGTTGATGCTCGGTGGTGTACAATATACTATCATAGGCACAATCAGCGACAGCGCCAAGCAGGCTGAATACCTCATCATTTGCCTTTCAAATGAGGGTGTAGAGTACAGCTGGAGTATATCTAATGGGAGAGAATAAAACAAAGAAACAGACGCTGACATCAAGTGTTTTTTAGAGTCAACGCACAAAAAAAAGAGCGAAGTTCTTCGCTCTTTTTCAAAGCAAAAAGTTGTTGATTACAACATCGCCGCAACCCTACGGATTTCAGACAGTCGAGCCATCAAACGACTATCCTTGCGTGCAGCTTGCATATTGTAACGAGTTTGCATATTGATAAGCATTTCTGCCTCGATGCACGATGCGTCATTCAAGGTATCAATTCTCCGTTTGTATCGCTTCACTATATCGGGCTGATAGCGATGTCTCTTGTCGCTACATTTGCCCTCATAGTACAATTCAGACAACAAAAAAACACTGCATTTTCGTTAAAAATCACAACATTTTTGATGCAGATTTTGTTACATATTAAAAATAGTATAACTTTGTATTGCGGGCGTGATTTTTTCGATGTTTGTAAGCAAAAAATTACAGCAAAAAAGCAACAAAAAAAGTATTAAAAACAAACCCTAAAAACCAATTTTATGAAGCAGATTTTAATTACCGTAATTCTCTGTGCCACAGTACTTATAGCATTGAGACTGACCACTCACAAACCAGAGCCAAAAAGCACCGTTATCGAGGCTATTCACGCCCGTCGCAGCATCCGTCAATACAAGGATATTGCCGTTGAGCGAGAGAAGCTCGAGCAGGTGGCTTTAGCCGGCATTGCAGCCCCAAATGCAATGAATCGTCAGGCGTGGGCAATACGCATTATTGACAGCAAGGAGTGGATTGACTCTTGCACCGAGGCATTCGTTGCTCAAGTGAAAGGCACACCGCTGGGTGACCACCTTCTCAAGCCCGACTTTAAGAATATGTTCCGCAACGCTCCTGCCGTTATCTTTGTAGCGGCCGAGCCGAGCAACTACGCCGGCGTAGATTGCGGTATTTTGGGTCAGAATATGATGCTTGCCGCTCACGAACTCGGTCTTGGCACCTGCTGCTTAGGCTCGCCTGTAGGCTTTATGAACTCTGAGGAGGGCAAGCAGTTCCTCGCTTCGCTCAACCTGCCCGAGGGTTACGCACTTCAGTTTGCCATAGCTATCGGTTACGCAGACGAGCAGCCGGAGGCTAAACCACGCGACACAAGTAAGATTGCTTTTGTAGAGTAGAGTATAGCTCTACAATTTTGCATTTATATTTTTTTGGCGTATCTTTGCGCTCAAATGTTGAGCAAGTTAGCAAGATACGCCTTTTTTGCGCTCCTTATGAGCGCCATTTTCACATCGCACGCGCGCAATGCGAGCGAGAGTGCCACAAACCGTATCACCCTGCTCGCCGCCGACACTCTGGTTACCGTTGACGCTGTGGCTGTAACTGCAGTAAAGCACAATGCGCAGCTCTCCAAGAGCGCAGTAACCGCAACCATCATTGACCGCAAGACAATAGAACAGCGCGGCATTGGCGGAGTGAAAGAGATAGTTACAGCGGCGCCAAACTTCTTTATGCCCGACTATGGCTCGCGTATGACCTCGTCGATATATGTGCGAGGCTTAGGCACCCGCATTGACCAGCCCGTAGTAGGTATGACGGTGGACAATGTACCTATTGCCGACAAAAACCTCTACGACACCACCCTGCCCGACATCGAGCGCATTGAGGTGCTCCGTGGTGCGCAATCGACCCTCTATGGTCGCAACACAATGTGCGGTGTGGTCAACATCTACACCCTTTCGCCACTCAAGTATCAAGGTGTACGCCTCAAGGCTGACTATGGTTCGCGCAACAGTTTCCGCGTAGGTGCATCGGCATATTTCAAGCACCGCGAGGGATTAGCATCCTCCGTATCAGCCCAATTCAGCCACGACGATGGTTACTTCCGCAACAGCTACAACAACGCCCTGATTGATCGCCAAAATGGTGCTGATGTACGCTCCAAGTTCTGCTACCGCAAGAACTTCCTATCTTTGGACAACACCCTCGCCTTCTCTTTCACAGAGCAGGCGGGCTACCCATACGCCTACGCAGGTGCTTCCGACCCACTTAAAGAGCAGCACGCCGACATTATCGGCAAGATTTGCTACAACGACCCGTCATCGTATGGCCGCATAGCTATGACCGAGGGTCTTACCGCGCGACACGACTGGGAGAAGATAACCCTTACAAACATAACCTCATACCAATACCTCAACGACCGTATGGTTATGGATCAGGACTATCTGCCTGTAAGTTACTTCACCCTCACACAGGCAAAGCAGCAGCACGACATATCGGAGGATGTGGTTATACGCTCGCGCAAACCATCGAAATATAGTTGGTTAGCCGGCGCTTTTCTTTTTTACAAACACCAAAAAATGCAGGCTCCCGTAACCTTCCTCTCTGAAGGTATAGAAAACCTCATTCTCAAAAACATCAACCTCTATAGCGGCTACCCTGGCGAGTATCGCTGGGGCAAGGCTGATGGCAGCGAGGGGGATAGTCTGCTGTTAGGTAGCGACTTTACCACGCAGACCTTCGGATGGGCGCTCTACCACGAGTCATCACTTACACTCAACCGCTGGAAACTCACCGTAGGTCTAAGATTGGACAGCGAGCATATATCTATGCGCTACCACAACTTTACCGACAGCTACTACACAGCCTTTCCGAGCGACACCAGCAAGCCTATTCAGCAGGTTGCGCTAAAAATTAACGACCGCAACCGCCTGAGCAAGCACTTTATGGAGTTGTTGCCTAAATTTACGGTCACATACGAATTAGACAACGCAAACACCCTCTATGGCTGCATCTCGAAAGGTTACAAGGCGGGAGGCTTCAACACACAGATGTTCTCCGAGGTGCTGCAGCGCCGTGTAAAGCACACTATGGGTCTATACCAGCAGCTCGATGTGAACGATATCATTACCTACGACCCAGAGAAGAGTTGGAACCTCGAATTGGGAGGACATTTTTCCACCGCTGACACACGAATTAGTGGCGATGTTGCGTTATTTTGGATAGAGTGTTTCGATCAGCAGCTTACAGTCTTCCCTGAGGGTCAGACTACGGGCCGAATGATGACCAACGCAGGTCGCACCCGCAGCTTTGGTGCAGAGATATCTCTCAAGGCACGAGTGGTCGAAAACCTCCTGTTGGAGTGTGCATACGGCTACACCAACGCCCGCTTCCGTGAGTTTAAGGATGGAGTTAACGACTATGCGGGCAACAAGATACCTTACGCGCCCCAAAATACGCTCTCGGCTAACATAACTTACGCCATAGCCATAAAGAGCAAACTGTTGGAGCGCATAACTCTGACTGCCGGCACAACTGCCGCGGGCAGAATTTATTGGAACGAGAGCAACACCATATCGCAGCCTTTCTATGCCACCCTCAACGGCTCGGTACGACTTGAGAGCGGTGCGTGGAGTCTCGATTTGTGGAGCAAGAATATGACAAACACCCGATACAACCTCTTCTATTTTGAAAGTATGGGCAACCGCTTCCTACAGCAAGCCAGAGGTGCAATGTTCGGGGCAAGAGTTACTGTTAATTTGTAATTATTAAAAACATAAAAAGTATGAAAAGATTTCTTTTGATTGCTGCGGTGCTTACTATAGCCACAGCGTGTAACAGTAAAGTAAACGAGACCTCGTGGTCAAAGACTATTTCGGGCGATATGACTACGACCAACGCCGAGAGTGGCGAGGATTTTGTTGATACTGCAAATGTTATTATTGCAACATCGGACATAACCAAGCCGTTCCTCAACATCAACATTGAGGGCGTACGATTTGTAGCGATGATGCCGGAGGTAAATTTTGAGCTTGCCAATGTTCCATTCAAGCTCTACCCGTCGGACGACCGAAATGACCCACTCTACGGCTCTTGGGCAGTTGCCGAGGATGCTATCGTTCCAACCGTTGGAGGTGTATCACGCGAGGAGTACACTCTTCACAACTTTAGAGCATCAATTTTTGACGATGGTGTTACTCTCGACTTTGATGTTAACTTTGGCGGTGTGATTTTCCACGCCCGCTTTGGCAAGAATGAGACCTTGCAGAGCTGGGAGGCGGAGTTTAATGCCTCTGCCACCGTTGCTATCAATCCGGGCGAGCAGGCAATGACCTCAACCGACGATTTGAAGGTTCTCTTCTTCCAGCCAAACCTCTCAAAGCAGGTGGCAACAATTACCTTCAAAGATATTCGCTTTGTTGCAATGATGCCCGAGATTACATTTGTGCTCAAGGATGTTCCTTTCTCATACTCTGAGGATGGCTCGTCAAGACTGTTCAATGTAGCCACTATCGTTCCTGCTATCAACAATGCTCCGATGGAGCAATACACCATAACCCAGCTCCGAGGCACAGTTACCAACAGCGCGATGTTGCTCGACTTCAAGATGGAGCAGATGAATGCATCAGTATCAATTTCAGGATATTAATAGATTAACACACTACAACTATGAAAGCCGAGTACAAGCCTTATGTAGATGCTCTTATCGAGCTGGCTATTAACGAAGATTTAGGCGATGGCGACCACACATCGCTCTGCTGTATTCCCGCTACCGAGCGCGGCAGAATGAAGCTCCTCTGCAAGCAGGAGGGTATTATTGCCGGTATTGAAATCGCGCAACTCATCCTTGCCCGCCTCGACCCTGAGGTTAAGGTAGAGTTGCTGCTCAAGGATGGCGACCGTGTAAAGGTTGGCGACATTGCGTTCTATGTTGAGGGACGACTCCAGTCGTTGCTTCAGGCAGAGCGCATCCTGCTCAACATTATGCAGCGTATGAGTGGCGTGGCAACACAGACCGCTATCTATGCAGACCGCATTGCCGACCTTCACACCAAAGTGCTTGACACGCGAAAGACCACCCCGGGTATGCGCGTACTTGACAAGATGGCGGTAAAAATTGGCGGTGGCGAGAACCACCGTATCGGCCTGTTCGATATGATTTTGCTCAAGGATAACCACATTGACTTTGCTGGTGGTGTTCGCAAGGCTGTCCTGGGCGCTAAGGAGTACTTGGCGGCTAAGGGTAAGAATATTCCTATTGAGTGCGAGGTGCGCACCCTTGAGGATATTGACGAGGTGTTTGCTGCCGGTGGTGCTGACCGCATTATGTTCGACAACTTCTCTGTCGAGATGACAGCCGAGGCTGTTAAGAAGGTCGCTGGTCGTTGCCAAACCGAGTCAAGCGGAGGCATCACCCTTGAGACTCTGCGCGACTATGCTCAGGCCGGTGTTGATTTTATCTCTGTGGGCGCATTGACACACCAAATCAAGTCGCTCGATATGTCGCTCAAGGCTTGTGAATAGATTTCTTAAAACATATCCCGTACTTACTCTGTGGCGCGTCGTACTGCTCTATGTGGTATTGATGCTCTGCAGAGTGATTTTTACGCTCTACTGTTCTGATATATTCGGCACTTTTGAGTGGGGCGAAATTCCCAAACTGATTTATGGTGGTCTGCGATTTGACACCATATCGATAGTCTATGCCTTCGGCGTGTGGATTGTATTCACGCTGCTACCGCTACATCTGCGCGAGCGTAAGTGGTACATCAATACCCTCTATTGGTACTATGTTATTGTCGGCTTTATCTGCGTGGCTATAAACCTTGCCGATGCGATATACTTCCGATATACCGAGAAGCGATTTACTGCCGAGGAGATATTTTTTGCCGACAACTCCAACTCCATACCACTGATGCTCAAGTTTGCGATTGAAAACCTCCATATCGTCATTGTAGGCTTCGGTCTTGTAGCGCTGTTGGCGTGGGGCTACCGTCGCAAAATAGCACCTACATCGGTGCTGAAGGGTTGGAGGTACTATGTTGTAAGCACCCTGATACTATGTGCCGCAGCAACTCTCTCGCTTGCCGGAGTACGCGGAGGTTTGAGCCGTATGGCACGCCCTACGGCGATACCATACTCGCTAAAGTTTGCCAAGACCAGCCAAAAGGCAAACATTGTGCTGTCTAACCCATTCTGCATATTGCGTACCGCGGGCAACACACAGGTTACTGCTCCAAAATATTTTGAGGCGGAGGAGTTATCCCAAATCTACACTCCTTACCACTACCCGCAGTCAGTCAAGGAGCAACTCCCGCTCAATGTGGTTATAATGGTCACCGAGAGCATCTCGGCTGAAAACTCGGCATACCTCTGTCCCGACATATACGAGAATGAGGAGCAGAAGGGTTATACCCCGTTTCTCGACTCGCTTATGCAGAACGGATACACCTTCAAGCGTATGTACGCCAATGGCAAGCGCTCCATTCAGGCGCTGCCGAGCATTTGGGGCTCTATACCGTCGTTGGTCGAGCCATTTGTGCTTATGCCTCAATCGGTGGCACCGAGTCGCCCATTGCCAAAACTTCTGGCTGAGCAGGGGTACTCAACAGCCTTCTTCTGTGGTTCAGAGCGTGGTTCTATGGGCTTTGATGCCTACGCCATATCGGCAGGCTTTGACAAGTGTATCAGCAAAGAGGATTACGAGCGCAACCACGGTCACGACGACTTTGACGGATTTTGGGGCATCTGGGATGACAAGTTCCTCGGCTATATGGGCGAGTATATCGACACTATGCCCGAGCCGTTCCTTGCCTCTATATTCACCATTTCGTCGCACCACCCGTTTGTTCTGCCCGAGCAGTGGAAGGAGCGTCTTCCAAAGGGCAAAAACCTTATCCAGCCTTGCGCAGCATATCTTGACGCCTCAATAGAGCAATTTTTCGCCCAAAACAGCGATAAGGAGTGGTTTTCTCGCACGCTCTTTGTATTTGTATCCGACCATGTGTCGTGCGAACATTATGCTCACAAGACAACCGTCTCGCCTGGCGATTTTCATATTGTCGGCTTTATGTATAGTCCAAGCGGCGTGATTAGCGGAGAGGTTACCGAGCCTGTATCGCAGATTGATATTATGCCTACGCTGTTGGGCATCTTGGGCTACGACAAGCCATACTTCGCCTATGGTCGTGATGTTACACTCAACAACAGTTTGCCGCTGACTATTGTCTATGACAACGGCCACTACAAGGCCTTTACCGATAAGATGGTCTATATCTTGAGCGAGGGTAAGTTGAGCCAGATTTACGACATCAATGACATTGAGCGAAAGAACAACCTCATTGAGAGTCACTACGATTGCGATATAGAGAACCGTATCAAGGCATACATTCAGCAATACTATGAACACGCCGAGCGTAAAAGTTATATCGTCCCCGATAGTGTTCCGACAGATAACCTTAGCCGATAAGGCTCTGTTTGAGCGCTATGTCATTCCCGACAACTGCCGTAACTGCGATATGAGCTTTGCCAACATATACTGTTGGCAGCAGACATACCACAGTCAAATAGCGGTATGGGGAGATATGCTCATAATACGCTTTACCACCGACTTGGGTTGCACAGCCTATATGCAACCTATCGGAGCAGGCGACAAAGAGGCTGTAACTAACGCCATTCTGCTCGATGCTCAGAGTATTGGGCAACCACCGCTCTTTTTTGGACTAAACAACGAGTGGCGCGAATTTTTAGAAAGACACTTTGATGGCCATTTTGCCACCATATCCCTGCCAGAACACGCCGACTATATATACCTCAGTCAAGATCTCGCCTCACTTACGGGGCGCAAATATCAGCCTAAGCGCAACCATATAAACCGCTTTGTTGCCAAATACGACTACCACTTTGAGCCTATAAATGGCAACAATATCGACCATTGTCGCGCTCTGAACAGCAAGTGGTGCTACGACAAGGGGGAAAGGTGTTCTATGAGCGAGCAGATGGCGGTCGAGCGCTTTTTCAACAACTTTGCCACTCTCGGCCTTGAGGGTTGGATACTCTACGCCTCAAATGTAGCCGTAGCCTTTGCTATAGGCTCAGCCGTAAATCACGACACCTTCTGCATCCACATTGAGAAGATAGATAGCGACTTTGAGGGTGCAGGGGCGATGATAAACAATCTTGTTGCAACCGAACTGCAATCGCGATATAAATACATCAACCGCGAGGACGATTTGGGCATTGAGGGTTTGAGGCGCTCAAAGATGAGCTACTACCCCATCGAGTTGCTACCTAAATATTCGGCTATGTATTTGAGCAAAGCCGAGCGCGAGATTATCGAGCTGTGGCAAAAGACCTTCGGCGACAGCGCTGAGGATATATCGGAGTTTATAGTGCGCTTTTACCACCCCGACCGCTGTTTGACTCACAATGAGCAGGAGCGCATAGTATCTATGCTGCACATTGTTCCCCTTGAGGATCAAAACAGCCGTTCTGCCTATATCTATGCCGTAGCAACCGATGAGCAGTATCGTCACCGCGGCATAGCATCACAACTGCTCACTCGTGCGATTGAGCATATCGAAAAGAGCGCAATTTATGACCGCATTATCCTTATTCCCGCCTCGAAAGAGTTGGAGTGCTTCTACCAAAAGTTTGGTTTTGAGGCTACAGGAGAGCATATCGACTTTAAGGCGTACGGTGTGACATACGATTTGGGTACGGGTAACGATGAGCAGAATTTTGTTATGTCGCGAAAAATTCACTAACTTTGTGTATGAGAGTGCTTGACCGATATATCACCACAAAGTGGCAAAACCGTATTGGGCTGATTGTTCAGACAATCTGCTTTGTGGCCTCTATGCTCTTTTTTGGCTGTGCCATAATAGACTACGGCTTTACGCTCACAACCGAGGAGATGACACACATCTGGAGCGTATATCGCTTCACGCAGATACTCTTTGCCGTCATATTCACCCTCCGACTTATTACAAATTGGCAGCATATATGGAGACAGAGCTTTGTTTCAACCATAGTGTTAGGTGTGCTGCTCTATCTATCCCTTCTGCCAGATATTCTACCTGCTGCTGACGCTCCGCGCTGGTTGGCTCGCTACTACCACGCCTTTGACGGCAAGTTCTACACCTTTGCCATAGTGGCGCTGTTTGCGCTGATGGAGATTTCAAAGGGCTTTGTAGGCATAATCCGCCGCAAAACCAACCCCGCACTGCTACTTGCATCAGCGTTCTTGGTTATCATATTCTTTGGCACAATAGTGCTTATGGTGCCGCGCTCAACAGTTGAGGGTGTAAGCATTTCGATGATTGACGCCCTCTTTGTCTCTACTTCGGCAGTATGCGTTACAGGCCTTACAACCGTCGATATAGCCTCAACATTCTCAACAGAGGGACTTATCGTCATCGCTCTGCTTATTCAGGTGGGCGGTTTGGGCGTGATGACAATAACAAGTTTTTTCGCCCTGTTCTTTATGGGTGGAACGGGGCTATACGACCAATTTGCACTACGCGATATGCTCGGCTCGGATACGCTCAGTTCGCTGATGTCAACACTCCTCTACATCTTAGGTTTTACTATCGGCATCGAGGCTATCGGAGCATTGGCAATATGGCTATCCATTCACGGCACGATGGGCATAAGCGCAAGCAACGAGCTATTGTTCAGCATATTCCACTCCATATCGGCATTTTGTAATGCCGGTTTTTCGACGCTCAACAACAACTTGGGCAACGCTATGATTATCCAAAATCACGGAGGTTTCTACCTATCAATCAGCGCGTTGATTATCTTGGGAGGTATAGGTTTTCCTATCCTTGTAAATCTCAAGAACGCACTATTCTACTCTGTCAAGTACGGATATTCAACCCTTATACGCCGACAAAAGCCGACAAAATATACCCACCTTGCACAACTCAACACAAAGATTGCCGTCACAATGACCCTCATTCTGCTTATCGGCGGCACCATAGCCATAGCAGCTACCGAGTGGAACGGAGCATTTGCGGGTATGAAGTTTTCGGACAAATTGGTCCATAGTATCTTCAATGCCGTTTCGCCGCGTACCGCAGGTTTTAACAGCGTCAGTTTGACCAACTTTTCGCTGCTTGCACTTATTATATATATAATACTAATGTGGATTGGAGGTGCATCGCAATCAACCGCCGGCGGTATTAAAGTTAACACACTCAGCGTCGCAGCCGCCTCATTCTTGGCTGTTGTTCGCGGCGACAGAAGCGTTACAATGTTCAACCGCGAGATATCCAACAGCTCCGTGCTAAGAGCCTATGCAACCATCTTCGGCTCAGTGATGGCTATCCTTGGCTGCTTTGTGGCATTAGTGCTCTTAGAGCCAGGGCTCGATGTGTTTGACCTCTTCTTTGAGACTGTTTCGGCACTAAGCACCGTAGGCTCATCCCTCGGTGTGACACCACATCTTTGCACAGCAAGCAAGCTGTTAGTCTCGGTAATGATGTTTGTAGGTCGCGTAGGACTTATTACCGTAGCAATGAGTATCTTCGCCCGTCGCGAGAGGCCACACTACCGCCTCCCTGCAGGAGATGTAATTATCAACTAAGCCATAAAACACACAAAATATGAAATTCCTGATTATCGGCTTGGGTAACTTTGGTCAGACCCTCGCCACCACATTAACTGACAATGGTCACGATGTTATAGGCGTGGACATTAACACCCATAAGGTCGAGATGACTAAAGAGCGAACCACTCTATCCTACATCCTGGACGCAACCGACATCTTCGCCCTGCGCTCTCTGCCCCTTGCAGATATTGACTGCGCCATTGTAGCTATAGGCCAAAGTATGGACCACTCGCTACGAAGTGTGGCGGCACTCAAGCAGTTAGGCGTAGAGACAATCTATGCTCGAGCAATAGACGGAGTACACAAGAGCATCCTCGAGGCGATGAATATCAGCAAGATTTTTATCCCCGAGAGCTATGCTGCCAAAATCTTCGCCGACAAGTTTACCTCACAAAGTAGCGAGGAGCTGCTCTAATGAGTACCCTATTTCCATTTGGCTGGCTCGCAGCACTCGGTTTTGTAAACAGCTGCCCTGTATGTAACAAAATCACAAAGCGTGAACAGGGCTTTATCTGCTTTGCGTGCAGTTTGGATGCTCCCTATACCGATATGTGGCTTATGCGCGACAATCCCCTTGAGCAACGCTTTTGGGGTATGGTTCCTATCGAACGCGCCGCTTCGCTACTGTGGTATAAGAGTCAGGGGCAGTGGAAAAAAGTTATCCACCAGTTCAAATACCACTCAAAGCACTTCCTGGGCGAGAAGTTCGGCTATCTTATGGCAGCCGAGTTCTCCAAAGGCGGCTTCTTTGATGGTGTCGATTTGATTGTACCCATACCACTCCACCCACTCAGACGCCTGCAACGCCAATACAATCAGTCGGAGTTGTTGGCCCACGGCATAAGCCGCTATACAGGCATACCTACCAACTTCAAGGCTGTTCGCCGCACAGCGAACAACCCTCCGCAGGCACAACTGCACTACAATGACCGTTGGCGTCACACCGAAAATATATTCGACATACCCAACCCAAAGGCTTTAACGGGACGACATATTGTTATCGTTGACGATGTGTTTACCTCGGGCTCAACCCTCACATCGTGCGCCAAAGCAATCTATAAGGCGTGCAACGGAGATGTAAAGATATCGGTTGCTACACTTGCCGCAGCGCAATATATGTTGCAGGAGGAGTAAAAAATCTCCGCTTTGTGGTCAATACTCCGAAAAATCACTATCTTTGCGGTTGAACATTTTGAACAAACCCCATTTTTATGGCTAAAGATTATAACAACCCTTCACAAAGAAATAGAGAGGCCTATAATAACTTAGTTCCTGAGGCTGAGATTGCAGGTAATGTGCCGCCACAGGCTGTCGAGCTTGAGGAGGCGGTATTAGGCGCCCTTATGCTTGAGAGCGACACTGTGACTATCGTTCAGGAGTATATCACCGAGCAGTCGTTCTACAAGGAGGAGCACCGCATAATCTACAAAGCCATAAACCAGCTCTCAATAGATAACAAACCTATTGATATCTTCACCGTAACGGAGCATCTTAAGGCCAACCGTTGCCTTACAAAGGTTGGTGGTGCGGCATACCTGGCACAGCTCACCCAAAAGATTGGTGCTGCAGCCAATGTAGAGTTTCACGCCCGCATTATTGCCCAGAAGCATGTTCAGCGCGAGCTTATCTCTTCAGCCATTGAAATTCAGCGCCGCTCATACGACAGTTCTACCGATGTTACCGACCTTATCGGTTTTGCAGAGACTTCTATTCTGCGTGTTACCGAGGGTCATATCAAGCGTAGCGTACAAGATGCTCAGTCTATTTTGGACAAGGCTATCAAGCAGATTGAGGAGGCGGGCAAAAACGACTCGCTCTATAGCGGCGTATGTACAGGCTTTAGCGACTTGGACGCTGTAACACTCGGTTGGCAACCGTCTGACCTTATTATCGTCGCAGCGCGTCCGTCAATGGGTAAGACCGCGTTTGTGCTATCAATGGCCCGAAATATGGCTATCGACTACCAGTCGCCTGTAGCATTCTTCTCGCTTGAGATGTCCGCCACACAGCTTATGACCCGTCTTATTGTTGCCGAGACCGGCCTGGACAGCAAACTTGTGCGTAGCGGTAAACTCTCCCCAGCCGATTGGAACCACCTCGCTGTGGCATCAAAGCCTTTGGCTCACGCCAAACTATATATTGACGACACCCCGGCGCTCTCAATCTTCGAGTTCCGCTCAAAGGCTCGCCGATTGCACCTGCATCAGGGCATTAAGATTATCATCGTGGACTACCTCCAGCTTATGACTGCCGGAAATATGGGTGGCAACGGAAACCGCGAGCAGGAGGTGGCATTTATCTCCCGAACACTCAAGGCTATTGCCAAAGAGCTCAATGTACCGATTATCGCCCTCTCGCAGCTCTCGCGTAACACCGAGTCGCGTGGTGGCACAAAGCGTCCACAGCTCTCCGACCTTCGTGAGTCGGGTGCTATCGAGCAGGATGCCGATGTTGTAGCATTTATCCACCGTCCTGAGTACTACGGCTTTACCGAGACCGAGGACCACAAGAGTACCAACGGTATTGCCGAAATTATCTTGGCTAAGCACCGTAACGGTGAGGTTACAGATGTAAAGATGCAGTTCATCAAGGAACAGGCTCGATTTACCAACCTCACGGTTATGCCTCAGGGCGTATCTCAAGCCCCTGCTGGCGAGACATACGACAACTACGAGTCCTCACCTGCACCACAAGCCGCTGCAGCCCAACCTTCGGCTCTGCAAAATATGGTCGGCTCAGATGAGTTTGCAATGGGCACACCTATGCCTGCCGCCCCTATAGCACCACCAAACGACGAGGCGCCATTCTAAGCATAAGGGCTGACTAAAGTGTTTTGGTCGGCCTGTTTTTTAGAGATTATGAATTTTGCCGATATAATACTGCCTTTGGCGCAACCCTGCTACACCTTCGCTGTGAGCCATATCCCCGACATAAAGGTCGGAGAGGCTGTTGCTGTGCAGTTCGGCAAAAACTCAATCTATACAGGCATTGTTCTACGCCTGCACAACACACCACCCCGCTCGGGTCGCATTAAACCCGTATTGGAGCGACTCTATCCCTATCCGCTCCTCAATGCGCGCCAGATAGAGTTTTGGCGATGGATTGCCGACTACTACCTATCAACCATTGGCGAGGTTATGCGTATTGCCCTGCCATCGCTTGTAAAGTCACACGCACGCAGCGAGGAGCAGTATCAACCATACGCCCTACCGACTGAGCGCGTTCTAAGGTTAAAATCATCCGACATCTCGCAAATCCGAAAGAGTGCGAAGGCTCAGATTGCCATCATTGAGCAACTCAAGGCTGCGGGAGGAGAGGTTGCCCGCCAAAGTGTTGACGCCACAGCCACAGTTATAAATGCTTTAGTCAAGATGGGCATTGTCGAGGTTTTTGAGCGCGAAGCTGTGCCTACGCAACACCCTATTGCCACCTCGCTGCTGCCGACACTCTCGGCAGAGCAGAGTCAGGCACTCGAAAAGATAGAGAGCGGCTTAGAGATTACCAATGTAGCTTTGTTGCACGGTGTAACCAGCTCTGGCAAGACAGAGATATATATTCACCGCATAGCCAAGACCCTTGAGAGAGGTAAGGATGTGCTGCTATTAGTGCCCGAAATATCTATCACCCAGCAACTTGTTGAGCGTTTGCGCTCAATATTTGGACCTCGCGTGATATGCTACCACTCCAAACTTACACCAAAGCGTCGCACAGATATCTATATGGATATGCTTCGCCTGCCAAGTGGCAATATCGTTGTTGGCGCACGCTCGGCACTCTTTTTACCATATCGCGACTTAGGCCTTGTGGTAGTTGACGAGGAGCACGATGCGGGATATAAGCAGAGTGAGCCCAACCCGCGCTACAATGGTCGCGATGCGGCTATAATGTTAGCCCATCTGCACGGAGCAAAGAGTATTTTGGGCAGTGCAACCCCATCGCTTGAGAGTTTTAATAACGCTATGGCGGGCAAGTACGCGGGCGTAACGCTTATGACACGCTATGGAGGCTCTCTGCCGCCGCGCATAATTATATCCGACACAGTCCGAGCCGTTAAGCGAGGCGAGAGAACGACTCACTTCAACAAGGAGCTTCTTGACCGTATAGCCGACCGTTTGGAGGCTGGCGAGCAGATTATCCTCTTCCAAAATCGTCGTGGCTATGCCCCTTATGTGGAGTGCCCACGATGCGGATGGACACCCCGTTGCCCTCATTGCAATGTCACACTCTCGCGCCACCGCCAAAGTGGCAGACTCAAGTGCCACTACTGCGGCTACTCGATAGCCGATTCGAGATATTGCCCCGACTGCAAGACCTCGGAACTGCAAGCTATGGGCTTTGGTACAGAGAAGGTCGAGGAGGCAATCTCTGCCCTCTTCCCTCAGGCTCGTGTGCTAAGACTCGATAGCGACATAGCGGCAAGCGATAGCGCCTACAACCGCATAATCAACGACTTTGCAGAACATAAGGCCGACATTTTGGTGGGCACGCAGATTATAACCAAAGGTCTTGATTTCCCGTTAGTTACCCTTATAGGCGTACTTAATGCCGACAACCTTACCAAAGCACCCGACTTTAGAGCTGTAGAACGCGCCTGGCAGACGCTGCTACAAGTGGCAGGGCGCTCAGGTCGTCGCGACAAGGCAGGCGAGGTGGTTATACAGACCGCCGACCCGCACCATCCGATATTCAACGCCCTTGATGAAAAGGGGTATCAATATTTCGCCGCATCACAACTCAAGGAGCGACAGATGTTCAACTATCCTCCGTTCAGCCGCCTTATACGACTCACTCTGCGCCACGCCGATAGTACCACCCTCGCCAATGCAGCCAATATGCTTGGTCAGGGACTGCGACAAAAGTTTGGCGATAGAGTTCTGGGACCTGTTACACCACTTATCGACCGCATCAGGGGCGAGTGGATAGTCGAAATAATGCTCAAGATTGAGACCACCTCATCGTTCGCTGCCGCACGCAAAATTGTAGCCCAACAAGTTGCCAACCTGCGCCAAAGCAACCAACATAAAAGCGTGACAATAATCTGCGACGTAGATCCGCTGTAACCATATCGCTACGCAGTACTGCCCGCTTTTTCGAGAAAAAGCAGGGCATGCAAAAAGCTTTCGGCAAAACTGCGTTTTGCTTATATTGCGTTGCGTGTTTAGGATAGCCTAAAGGCTATTAAGGCTAAAGGGTGTTCGGCCTTTGCAAGTAAACTTGCAGACCGACACCCTTAATCCTTACCCCTACGGGGTAATCCTAAACCCGAGAACAAGCGCTATCTAAAACTATAAAAGATATTGACATTCCCCCTAAATCCCC
>JAFNYE010000138.1 GCA_017383345.1 Alistipes sp.
GTTCATATACTCAAGCGAGAGGTTTGCCCAACGGTAGCCCTTGCTTAAATATGTAGTTGCAGGGCTATCAGACATCCACGCAATCTCAATACCTGCACCTACAGCAGCATTATAAGACGAAGCCATAACGGTTGAGTTACCAGTGCAGATAAAATGGCAGAACTTCTCAGCCTTCATCTGCTTAATAATCTCGCACGCGCGCTCACAAGCCTTAATAGGATATTTTGTAAGCGTAGATGGCGAAGTGATGTTCTTGATATCAAGGATAAGGCGTGTGCAGAGCTTACCACCCTTAGCACTACCCTTCTCAGTCATAACAACCTTAATAAAGTCCTCAAGGGTCGAGAGTTGCTCTCCATTTGAAAGAGTACCACCCTTACGAAGCTCGGCAAGGGTATGCTCCCACGGGTACATACCGTTAATCTGACAGTTTGCGTCAGCGTGAGCCACAACAACCTGATTATCCTTTGTCCAATAGATATCACACTCCGAACCGTAGCAGCCAAGACTCATAGCATAGCGCAGAGCCTGCAATGAGTTATCCGGGCCGTCAGCCGACACATCGTTATCACGACCACGGTGGGCAATGATAATATTATCCGCCTCATCAGGCTCAAGCTGTACCTCTGTCGGATTGTCATTACCTCCCGGCTCGCCCCAATTTGGGCCTACAGGATTATCCTCCTTACCGCAGGCAACAAAGAGAGATGCAACAAGTGCAAAAGTTAGAATTTTCTTAATCATTGTCTTGATAAAAGAGGGTGGTGGGGACTCCACCACCCAAGTGTTACTAATAGTTCTTAACGCAACGGAAGCCCAAGATACCCTGGCCAATATCCATATTAGCCAACGCTGTAGTTGTTGCCGTAGAGCGATCTCCTGAGATAATCACATTAATACGCGCACCACCAGCATTAGGATAATCAGCAGGCTTAGAACCAGCCATTGGCAGTGGCACCCAAGACTGCATACGAACAGTCCACCACATAAAGCCCTGAGTCATAAAACGCCAACCAAGAGGGAAGTAGTTGAAGCCAAACTCGTCAGCACCCTCATCAACATAGAGTTTCTTTGTACCCCAATCCTTGGTATTACGCAACCAGCAAGCAATATTAGGAACACCACCATCAACCATCTGCTTATAGGTACACTTGCTCTCATCTACCGGATAAGCGTGAGTACCACTCTTTGAAGCCTGAGCCATAGCATAGAAGAGGTCGAGCCAGTCAGCAGCATTAGCAACGTGCCAGCCGTAAGGACAGATACCCTGAGCCTGAACCTTAAGCATTGGATAAGCAGCCTCATCCTGCTCATTATTGCCTGTGTATTGGTCAATCTGAGTCTTGAGTGGAGCCTCCTTGATTGTGTAGGTAATACCGCGAGCATCGGTATATTTCTCGCCTACCTTCCAAGGGCCCTCCTCATAACGAGCATAGCCGATACCAAAGCGAGCCTCATAACCGAGGATCTCCTGATATGTATAGATACGGCCATCCTCAGAGTAAGTCTCAAGAGTACCATTTCCACTCTCTATTGTCTCAAAAGCAGGGTTCATGTTAGGATCATCCCAAGTTGTTGGGAAGGCTGATGTGCCATAGCCACCGGTACCTATGGTACACGCAGGACTACAGTAATCCTTAGGGCCGTGATAGCACTTAACCATACCTGAACCGAGCTTAGGGTGGATATTACCACCATCCCAACGCATGTGCTCAACCATCCAGGTCTTCATTGAGCCGTCGCGAGCGATGTATGCCTTAGTCTTGTACTGGCTAACCATTTCGTCCGGCATAGCATACTCGTTAGTGATACGGCTCCACTCCCAAGTAAGGTCATTGTAGTTGATTGTAAGCGACATAAGACCGTTTGCAGTAACCTGTGGACCATTTACAGCCGAAGCATCGCCCGACTCAATAACTGCCAACTTACCGCCATTCTCCAAAGCGTAGAACGGATAGGTCAAGGTACGAGAGTTGCGGTTGAGCAAAATCTGGTTACCCTCAGTGAAGAAGGTAGTGATGCTAAACACGCCATCTGTAACCTTATTCATCTGCAGCGAGCGCTCGATAGGGAGCTTATCAACTGAAGTACCATAGATGAAGCTCTGCTCCTGAAGTGGAAGCTGAACAACAGGGATGGTAAGAGATGCAAGTGAAGTCTCAGCAGAGCCTACGGTGATTGTCATAGTAGCCTCACGACCATTTACTGTATCATCCCACGCCTGTGCAGTTACAGCAACTACACCAGGCTCAACAGCCTTAGCAGAGAGCCACTCAGCGCTACCCTCAGGGTAGGTGAACGAGAATGCTGCCTCGTCCATATTTGTGGTATAGTTTACATTAACGGTACCACCCATAGCAACAAACTCAATCTGCTCTACAGAGGTTGAAACCTCGGCATCTGCCAATGAGCCAAGCTGCTCAACAGGGATAGTGACAACATCACCATTAGCCACATTGAATACAAGGTTAAACGAGCGGGCAAAACCTGCATTAGCAGCTACAGACAACTCAATACCTGGTTCGATGATATCGTGAGTTGCGCCCGACCAAGTCTCCTTATGCTGAGAGTAAACCTCAGTCTTCTTTACAGTTACATAATCAGCATCGCAGCTAACCTCCCAACCCAAATTTGAAGGGGTTACGCCCTGAAGTACGGTAACAACAGAGATAAGGTTCTCCTCGCCCGTACCCTCGGCTGCAAGCTGCTCAAGTACAGGATAGAGGCACACATGTGTAGCCTTCTCTGCACCCGATGTATCAACCTTTTGGCAAGAGGCTGCTACAAAGAGAGCCGCAACGCCAAGAGCCAAATACTTGAAATATTGCATTGTTTTCATAATGTTCTGTTATTTAAGTTCTACATTAGCTCCAGCCCTCAGTCTGGGTGAGTTTGTAGTTTTTGTTGATAGCCGAGCGGCTGATAGGCCACAAGAGGATGTTAGGATTGAGCTCCTGCATCTTCTTAAGCTCAGGGTTGAACTTCCAAATGTTATCCAAACGGATAAGAGCCCACCAGATAACACCCTCAGCAGGGAACTCGAGGAAGTACTCGTTTGTAAGAGCCTCCAAAACGCCCTCCTTAGTTGCTGTGGTATAGAAGTTATCCTTACCATAAGCACGCTTTGCAATGATATTTACATAGTCAAGAGCGCGGGTGTAGTTCTTCTTGTAGTACTCCAACTCAGCAGCCAACATTACAGCCAAAGCGTAACGGTAGTAAGGGATATCTGCATCGAGAACTGTGATAGCGCTCGACATATCGCCCAGATACTTGTTACACCAAGTCATATTCTGACCTGCTGCACCATAGTTACCATCGCCCAAGTTGGTTGCAACGCGCTTGTCGCCATTCTTATCGCGGCTGTCACGAAGCACCTGAAGGAACTGAGGCTGATAGCTCCACCACTGTGTAGCCAAAATTGGCACAGGCTTCTGGCAGTAATCCTTCTTAACCAAGTTATTAGGCATATAGAAATACTGATAGAAACCACCTGTATATTGCTCTGCCATATCGTTCTTGAGAACGAATACCATCTCGCTATTGCACTTGTTCTTGTAGTCAAAAACCTTAGCGTAGTCAGTAAGCAGGCGTGAAGCGCTGATGCCGATTGCATCGATAGCATCCTGAGCCAAAGTGAGATAGTCGTCACCACCCTTCTGGTTGGTGTACATCCAAAGAGCATACTCAGCCTTGAGGATATACAATGCGTCAGCAGTAGCAAAGTACTTCTCAGTACCCAAAAGTGACGCGTACTGTTCAGCAGCCTCGATATCCTTGCCAATCTGAGCATAAACCTCAGCAGCAGTAGCGCGTACAGGATAAGTCTCAGGCTGAGTTGTTGACTCAACAGGAACAAGATTGAGTGGCACGCCACCCCAAATACGAGCAGCCCAGAAGTAGAGATATGCACGAGCAAAGAGTGCCTGACCGAGGCAGAAACCGCGTGCTTTGTCGTCCATTTCTACGATAGGAGCATACTTAATTACAGCGTTAGCCTGGTCAATAGCCGAATAGAGAGCTGACCACGAACAAGATGCTGTTGCAGAGTTCATTGTTGAGCGACGGCAGTCCTGCATATCTGCATCCTGCACATTGCTCTCGAGGCTTGGGCCCCACATATAGTCACCCACGCGAACCTCACCCCAATAGAAGATGTTGCAGTCAACATCGACAAAGTTGGCGCGAATACGCTGGTAGATACCGTATGTAGATTGCTCCACATCGGTCTGGTCTTTCCACATATTTGATGCAGAAAGCTTATTATCCTGAATAATATTCAAATCTCCGTGGCACGAGGTAAGCACCGCAGCCATAATCAGAGCAGGCAGGATAAATCCGAAATATCTATTAATTTTCATATCTTTAATCTGTTAATGGTTAAGTGCTTAGAATGTAAGTTTTACATTGAACAGAACCTTGCGTGCAGGAGGTGCGATTGAACCGTTTGAAGAACCGTTGTTTACAGATGAGTACATACCTGCATCTGCATCGGTTGCGATACCTGTCTCAGGGTTGATAGCACCGCTAAGACCGGTCCAGTAGCACAAAGTGTTACCTGTAACACCAACAGTTACCTTCTTGATACCAACCTTCTTGGTCCACTTCTGCGGAAGATCGTAGAAGAGCGATACATCGCGCAAGCAGAGGTAGTCAGCGCGCTCAACATTAAAGTCAGAAGCACGAGAGAAGTTACGGTTACCAAAGTCTGCATCGTTAGGGAAGAAGCGTGCGTACTTACCCTCACCTGGGGCTGTCCAACAGTCATAAACCATCTTATCGAGGTTAGAGTTGCTGTTACCCAGAGTGTTCTGGAACATACGCGACTTCATATAGTTGTAAATCGAGTGACCGATAGCATAATCAACATAGATATGGAGTGAGAGGTTCTTGTACTTGAAAGTATTGCCCAAACCACCGGTTGAGTGAGGAACAACATTTCCGAGGCAGAACATATCCTCGCCATCAATCTGCTCGTCACCATTTGGAAGGCGAGCTGAGCCCTCGCGGTTCATAAAGGCGTAGTCACCAACATCCTTACGACCTGCAATGCTTTGACCGTCGCTACGACGATAACCTGCACCCTGAGCATCAAAGAGAGCTGCATCAGCCTCTGCCTCAGACTCGATGATGTGTGAGATCTTGTATCCCCAAATGCGGCCCAACTCCTCGCCTACAGCGGTACCACCAAAGCGCTCGCCGCTAACAGACATCTTGTAGCCACCAATACGCCAAGCATCCTTACCATTAAGGTCGGTGTACTTATACTCGTCTGGCAATGAGAGTACCTTATTCTTAGAGAATGAGTATGTGAACGATGTTGTCCAAGTGAAGTTCTTCTTCTGGATATTTACAGAGTTAATCTCCAACTCGAAACCATAGAAGCGTGCGCTACCGATGTTAGCCTTAACTGAGCCAAATGAGCCGGTATCAGGCAGAGTAATCGAGAAGAGCATATTGTCGGTTACCTTGTTATAATAGTCAACAACTACTCTGAGTCGGTCGTTGAAGAAGCCCATATCAAGACCCAAATCCAACTGAGTGGTAGTCTCCCACTTCATACCTGAGTTCATCATCGCGCTTGGCAACATTGTTGAGTGCTTACCATATACGCTTGGAGAGAATGCACCGTAGGTATCATACAAACCGATACCGTTGTTACCGGTCTGACCGTAAGATGCACGGAACTTGAAGGTGTTCATCTTGGTCTTAGATACATCCCAGAATGGCTCCTCAGAGATAATCCACGCTACCGAACCTGCAGGGAAGTAACCCCACTGGTTACCTGGAGCGAACTTTGATGAACCATCGGCACGGAATGTGAACGAAGCAACATAACGGTTGTCATAGTCGTAGTTTACACGACCAAAGTAAGAGATAAGAGCCTGAATCTCGTCCTTATTTGAAGCCTCAAACTCAGTACCAGAGTCAAGGATAGGCACCTTATCAGAAACAGAGTTCTTAGATGTTGCTGTCAAGTACCAATAGCGCCACTTCATATAGTCGTAACCGGCGGTAACATTAAGGTTGTGAACATCCTTAAATGTACCCTTATAGTTCAAGAAGGCCTGGAATGAGTCACGGTGTGTCTCAGTACGAGTCTCGGTTGTAGAACGGGTTGTACTAACGAAGTTTGGAGAGTCGCCATCAGCACCAAGTGCGTAGTATGAACCACGATAAGCGTTGTTGAACATTGCATACTGAGCTGTAGCGGTCAAGCCCTTAGCGATAGTCCACTTGAGGTTGAAGTTACCCATCATACGGGTGGTCTGAGTCTCGCGATCATAGAACTGCTCATAGAAGGCAGCAGTCTGCTGGTTCTTGTTAGTACCACCGGTAATCCAGTTACCATCCTCGTCATAGTTACGAGAGGTTGGAGCCATCATAATACCACGACCCATAGAGTTGAAGTAGTTGGTCACAAGCGGATTCTTCTTTGAACGAGAGAGATCGAATGTTGTAGATGCAACCAAGTTCTTAGTCACATTAAAGCTGGTATTACCGTGCATAGTAAATACCTTGTACTTGCTCATTGCAACCATACCGTCATCGCCCAAGTAACTAACCGATGCAGCATACTTAACCTTATCAGAGCCACCGTTAACACCTACATACTCCTTGTGCCAGAAGGCGTTACCAAACCAAGCTGACTGGTGATCAGTATCCTTAAATGTAAGGAACTTGCCAGGGTTGATTGGGTCCTCCATCCACTGCCAACCTGGAGCTGGATCCTCGCCGTGCTCAAGGAAGCGTGTTGTAAAGGTTGAGTTAGGGGCGGTGTTACCTGTACCGGCAGCATTTGCGCCATTGAGTACACCAGCAGCATTTGGACCCTCAACGATAGCAGGACGAACAAACGAGATAAACTCCTTTGCATTCATCAAGTCCCACTTACGAGCAGGAGAGGTCCAACCCAACTGTGCGTCAAAGATAATCTCAGGAGCGCTCTTTGTACCACGCTTTGTGGTTACCAAGATTACACCGTTAGATGCACGCGCACCATAGATACCCGCTGAAGCAGCATCCTTGAGTACCTCGATAGACTCAATATCGTTAGGGTTGATGTCGTTCATATCGCGAGTAACGCCATCAACGATAACAACAGGGTCGTTTGAGAGGTTGATAGACGAACCACCACGAATCATAAAGCGTGGAGCCTCACCGGCAATAGTGTTGTTGCTTGCTACGCGCAAACCTGACACCTTACCCTTCAAAGCATCACCCACATTTGATACAGGAGCATCAAACAGAGTAGCACCATCAACCTTAGAGATAGCAGTGGTCAATGTACGACGCGACTGAGTACCGTAACCTACAACCACAACCTCGTCCATAGATGTAGCAGACTCCTTGAGTACTACATCGATAGTCGAACGACGACCTACAGCCTCCATAACATCGGTATAACCGATATAAGAGAAGCCCAAAGTGTCGTTGCTCTTTGCGGTGAGGGTGTACTTACCCTGCATATCGGTTGTAGTACCGTTTGTGGTACCCTCAACCCATACGGTTACGCCGATGAGCGGATTACCCGCAGCATCTTTAACCACACCTGCTACCGTAGTGGTGCGAGCCGGAGCCTGTGCCACAGCTGCACGCTTGGTAACGATAATGCTCTTGCCATCGACTGTAGTCTCAACATTTTGACCGGCAAAGATTTTGCCCAAAACGCTTGACAACTCTTCGTCTTTGGCGTCAATAGAGACAGCGGCGTCCATATCGACATCGCTGATCTTAACAGAAATTGAGTAGCCCTGCTTCTGAAGCGACTGTATCGCCTGCTGAACAGTTGCATCCTTCAACTTCAAGTTGACTTTCTGCGCCTCAACTGAGAGCGGAAGAGCCAACATCACACACATCGCAAGCAGAATGCTCCACTTTCGACGCTGAGAGGAAACTTTTGTTCTCATAGTGTTAAGTTTTGATTAATAATTAGGTTATCTAAAAAGTGTTATTTCTTTCGCAAGTGTATCTCTCCCCCACGCCAATAGTAACTCATCGTGCCGTTCTGCTCCAAGGTGGAAAGAATGCGGTCAAGCGACTCGTTGTTCACAAAGGCCGAGTAGTAACGCTCATCAGCCAAAGAGGCCTGGTCTATAACAATGCGCACATCGAAAAGACGCTCCAGCTGAGATGCTATATCGCCCAAACGGGAGTTTACGAATGTGAGATTACGCGCTGCAGGGTCGTCATCAAACATATCTGAAGGGATGTTGTCACAAATAATGCGACCCGAGAGTTTATCCAGCTTAACAAGGTTACCAGGATACATACGCACCACACGGTTCTCCTTGAGCGACTTGGTCTGCATATCTATTGAGCCCTCAAGCAACAAAAGCTCCACCTCGCTATTACTCTCGTATGAGCGGATGTTGAAACGGGTACCGTGTACAACCACATCAATCTGGTCGGCAGAGACAATAAAGCGGCGCATCTGATCCTTGGCAATGTCGGCATAGGCCTCGCCTGAAAGATAGACACGACGCACATTGGAGTCAAACTTTGACGGGTAGATGAGTCGAGAGCCAGGCGCAAGACGAAATACCGAGCCATCCTCAAGAGTCACAACACGACTCTCCGCGCGGGCAACATAAACCTCCTGCCACTCCACACGCTCCGACTTGAAAATGGTATGGGCAATAGCCACCAACGCCAACGCAATAACCACAATGGCAGCCACACGCGAGAACGACTCAATAATCTTATTGCGAAGAACTCGGTTGTCACTCTTGGTTATACGGGCCATAACAGAATCGTAACCCTGCTTTGTTGTGGCCTTGTTAGGCTTTACAACAATACGCTCCCATTCGCTGAGTAGCTGTGCATCCTTCTGCTCAGCATCTGTAGGATCGGTAAACCAATCGGCAAACTCACGCGACACAGACTCAGGATAGCTGTGCAATATGTAAGATGTAATTATGCTCTTAATCTTTGACATAACTTTGTGTTTTTTCTGCTTTTGTATTAAGACACTTTTGTAAAACGCTACACCCAACTCAAGATGAAAAAATGGATAAAAAACACTTGGGAATAAAAGAACAAAAAAAATACCCGCGATGGGACATACTCTCGTATTTCCCATTGCGGGCAGTTAGGTTGTGTGCAACCGATAGCGCGTTTCTTGGCATAAAGGCTCTTTGGCGCACGGATTTTATCAAGAGAATGCGGTAGGTATAACGCTCGACTAAAATACCCGCGATGGGACACTCTCGTATTTCCCATTGCGGGCAGTTAGGTTGTGTGCAACCGATAGCGCGTTTCTTGGCCAAAGGCTCTTTGGCGCACTGATTTTATCAAGATAATGCGGTAGGTATAACGCTCGACTAAAATACCCGCGATGGGACATACTCTCGTATTTCCCATTGCGGGCAGTTTAGTTAGCGGCAATAGATACCGCGTTATCTTGATAAAATTACTTTGCTACGATTGAGATATCATCAAGCAAGAATCTCTTCTGACGGATACGGATTGCAACATTGTCACCTGGCTTAAGGACAACCTCAGCAGAGTAAGTAGTCCACTTACCCTCCCAGAGGTAGTTGCTCTCGTCGGTGTACTCAACGCAAGCGCGATCCATATTGAACTCAACAACCTCCTCATAGTTGCCATCGCGACCGAGCTCGATAGTAGCCTTACATACATCGGTTAATACAGGGCAAGCCTTGAATGAGATGATACAAGGAGTACCCTCTGGCTTAAGGAGCTCGTGGGTAAGCTTAGGAGTAGAGAGGTAGTTGTAAGTCTCGCTACCAGCACCGCACTTGATGTAACCCTGCTGAGCAGTAAATGAGTCAGATGCGTGCCAGCCCTCCAAAGTACCACCCTTAGGGCCGATAACATAGTTCTGAACCTCGCTATCCTTGTGGGTAGTGTTACCATCAAGGAATGGAGCCTTAGAAGAGATACCCCAAGTACCGAAGAGGTGAGTTGTAGCAGCTGGGTAAACACACCACTCAGCGGTTGTGATACCTGGCCAAGGGTTAGTATAGTTAGCCTTGCTGCCAATACGAGGAGTTGTACCAGCTGCCATATTCATAAAGTCCATCTGCATTGCCATAGCGTCGAAGCCCTCGAAGAGGATCTCCTTAGCTGCAGGAACATGCGACTTCTCTGTCTTAACCTCAAATACTGGAGAGTACATTGAGTTACCGAGAGGGAAGGTCATCTTAACACCCTGAGAAGTAACGCCGGCAACAGTCATAACACGGAAGTAGTACTTAGTGTCTGGTGTAAGCTGACCAAATGATACTGCAGGAGGAGCGTTGTAGTTAGAACCGTCCTTCTTACCCAACCAAGATGTAGCACCGTAAGCGGTAACAACATCAGCCTGACCGTCAACGCAGTCGAGGTCATAAACGAGGTTCTTCATCTCAGGATCAGTTGCGAGCTGAACATGGTAAGCACGATTAGCGTTACCATTACCGCTAAGGTCTGTCCAACCTACAGCAACATTGGTTGGGCTGACATTGCGAGTAAGGTGCCAGATGTCACCAGTCTTACCGGTAAGGTTTGAAACTGACTGCTCGCCATAAGGAGCGATAGCCTTAAGGGTGAGGTTGAAGTCTGTGTTGAGTGGAAGCGGGCCAACGCAGAGAGTAGTCTCAGTATCGGTCTTCTGAGCAACCATAGACTCAAGCTTCTTGTCACCGTTGTAAACCTCATAAGTGGTGTCAACCATAGTGTCGAAGTAAACCCAAGCGAAGCCGATACCACCCTTTACCTGTGCAGTAAGAGGATCGTCCTTACCAGCGATACCGTGACCTACCTTGATACGAGCAGGCTCGCCTGCGGTGTCATTAAGAGTTACCCAATTAGAGTAAATTGAGTTAGGGTAGTTAGCACGCATACGAATCCAATAGCTACGACCCTGGAGAAGACCCTCGAACAAAACTGCATCGTAAATTGCAGTTGACTCAGGATCCTTCGGTACAAGAACAGTCTTAGAAACAGTTGCGTCGTATGGGTCTGCAGTAGCACCCGCACTTGTCAACAACTGTACTGTAAATGAAGTTGCGCCTGCCTGAACAGCAGCAGTCGCATCCCAGCATACAGAGATAGAGCTCTCTGAAGAGCCAATCTCGTCGTATGCCAATTCGCTTGGTGTAGGAACATTAGCGTCAACTCCGAAGTTCTCCTCAGGAGCGCAACCACACAATGCTACAGACATCATAGCGAACACAGCTATAAGTTTGCGATTGATTTTCATAAAAATTTTTTGAACTGGTTGATAATTAAATACAACAAAAATCAAGGTCGGACTTTTACATCCACCCTAACTCTCATTATTCCAATTCAAAACTTCTGTGAGGCAAAAACGAACGCTTTCGACACTCACGAAGTGATATGCATACGAACTACATTACAAAAATATGTTTTTTTTCTCAAACCGCCAAATATATTTAACTATTTTTTCAGTCAACCAACCATTTTTCAAAAACCAACAACAATTATGAAACAGCAGAACAATTTAACAAAGCGGGCAAAGCTCCCTATTTACCTGACAGTCTATGCGCAACATTTAGCTCATTTTTTGGTCCAAATCAACAGAGTCCGCACAGCCGAGACATATACCGCAGCCGTAAAGAGTTTTATAAAATTTCGCAACGGCGAGGATATAAAGTTGTGTAAATTAGACAATTCGACAGTTTTAGCATACGAAGCCCACCTCAAAAATGCAGGCGTTTCGGCAAATACATCATCGTTTTATTTACGCAACTTACGAGCCATTTACAATCGGGCCGTTGAAGAAGGGCTTATCAAACAAAAATTCCCTTTCCGACACACATACACAGGTATAAGCAAGACCACCAAACGAGCCATCAACATTGAGCAGCTAAAGGAGATTATCAACACCGACCTATCGGACCGAAAACATATTCAACTCGCTGCCGATATATTTCTATTCAGTTTCTTTACACGCGGGACGGCATTTATAGACATAGTCAAACTGCGCCACAACAACATAAAAAACGGATTTTTAATCTACCAACGCAGCAAAACGGGGCAAACAATAAAAATTCGCATAGAGCAATGTATGCAATGTATCATTGACAAATACGCAAATTCAGGCAATGAATACCTGTTACCTATATTAAAAAATAGCGTTGACATACGACGCGAGTACATCAACGCACAACATAGGACTAACAAACATCTGAAAATTTTGGGGAGAGAGATTGGTCTGACAATGCCACTGACGACCTATGTTGCCCGCCATAGCTGGGCAAGCATAGCTCACAGTTGCCAAATACCTATTGCCACCATCAGCGACGCCTTAGGCCACAACAACGAGGCGACCACACGCATCTACATCGCATCGTTAGACAACAGAGCTGTTGATGATGCTAACTCCTACATTTTACAGCAATTTGGCACCTCTCTTAATAAGAGAGGGAATGCTTTAACAAAAGTAGAAAAAAAATAGTAACAAACCAAATTTTGATTGAAAAATATTTTTTTTGTGACCTGTGGAAAGGGTCGTAAAACGCCTCGCGAGGGATGTTGTGGCGCTATAGTTCATCTCTTATTAAGAGAGTGGCGGCAAAACAGAAAAGAAATTAACGGAAGTTTAACAAGAAAACAACTAAAAACAAAAAGACAGCCCCAACGATCAAAATTCTAATTTTCAGTGCATTACGACCTACAACCAACACCCAAAAGTTTTGTTTTGCAAGGCTTAGGGACTAAAAACTAAATTACAAACTGAAAATTATGAAACACGTCTTACTATCGATTTCCGGCAGATTCGGAAAAGTGTTGACCGGCGTTCTGTGTGCAGTAGCTTTGCTCGCAGCAGGTAATGTGTCAGCGCAGACTCGAACTATTACCGGTAAAGTTATCGACGCTGCAACTAAGGCTCCTATGCCAGGCGCAGCAATCGTTGTTAAGGGTTCATCGACCGGTACAGCAGCAGACGCTAACGGTCAGTACACCATTAGTGCTTCAGCAACAGATGTTCTGGAGTGCTCTTTCTTCGGCTACACAACTGCTGAAGTTACAGTAGGCAACCGTTCTGTTGTTGACTTCGCAATCTCTGAATCAAGTACAGCTATCGACGAGCTCGTTGTCGTAGGTTATGGTACCCTGAAGAAGGCTCAGCTCGTAGGTGCCGTTGAGAACCTCGGTGGCGAGGAGCTCGAGGGTCGTGCAACTTCAAATGTATCTCGTACCCTCCAGGGTATGGTTCCAGGTTTGAACATTATGCCTCGAGACGGTAAGCCTACACAGGGTGGTGAGATCTACATCCGTGGTGGTTCTCAGTCAGTATCTATGCGTACGTCAACCGGCTCAGGTACAGGTAAGACCGTTAAGCTCGGTCAGGGTGGTTCTGCACTCGTTCTCATCGACGGCGTTGAGGGTGACCTTAACTCTGTAAACCCTGAGGATGTTGAGAACATCTCTGTATTGAAGGATGCTGCGTCTGCATCAGTTTATGGTGCTCGTGGTGCTTATGGTGTAATCCTCGTTACCACTAAGACTCCGTCTAAGGACAAGGTTACCATCAGCTACAACGGCTCTGTATCGCTCAACACTCGTACAATCAAGTGGGAGGACAACCTCGTTTCTGACGGTTTGCTTTGGTTGGATAACTTCACAAACTACTTCCAGAACGACTCTCGTACCCCAACTTCAACAGGTAAGCTCGCTTCTGCGGTAAACAACCGTAACAACACTTACTCTGCTGCTTATCACGAGGAGTTCCGCAAGCGTAAGAACGACCCTACTTATGAGAACTATGGTAAGGTTCACGGTATCTTCCCAGGCACTGAGAAGAACTATGCTTACTACGGCTCTACAAACTGGGTTGACTTGTTCTATCGCGATATGAACACCAGCCACACTCACAACCTCTCTGTTGCAGGTTCTTCTGAGCGAGTTAAGTACTCTATCTCAGGTCGTTACCACAACCAGGACGGTATCTACGAGTTTGGCAACGAGCAGTACAACGCTTACAACCTCCGCGCTAAGGGTGAGGTTAAGGTGTTCAAGTGGCTCACACTCGGTAACAATACCTCTATTTATCATCAGAAATATCACCAGCCAATGGTAACCGGTGGTGCTCAGCCAATCCTTCGTCAGTTTGAGCACCGTGGTCAGCCTATCTATACTCCTTACAATGAGGACGGTACACTCTCATTCTACGGTGCTGCTGTAATGTACGGCGCATTCTCAGGTGACCAGTCTTATCAGGAGAACCTCAAGATGTACGCTTCGACCACTACTACTTTGGTTGCTGAGCCTATCAAGGATGTACTCAAGATTTCGGGTGACTTCACTTACAAGGCAAACCGTAACACTCAGTTGCGCGTTTCTCCTATCCAGAGCGGTTACAACGGTATCGGTGCATTGGAGACTTACAACAACTCATCTTACAAGTCAGACTGGCGTTACAACACCGACTACTTGGCAGCTAATGCAGTCCTCACTTGGACTCCAAAACTCGGTAAGAACCACGACCTTAGCGTAATGGCTGGTTGGAACATCGAGTCAACCAAGTATCGTCGTCTCTACCTCCAGCGTCTTGGCCTTATGGATCCAAACCGTCCTTCATTCGAGTTGATGGACTCCCAGGAGTACTCAGTTGACGATGACGGTTACGACCACAACCTCGTTGGTGTATTTGCTCGTATCAACTACTCACTTCTCGGCCGTTACATCTTCGAGTTCGCAGGTCGTTACGACGGTGAGTCTCGCTTCCCATCTAACCAGCGTTGGGGTTTCTTCCCTTCAGGTTCGATTGGTTGGCGTATTGCTGAGGAGCCTTGGATGGAGTGGTCTCGCGATTGGTTGGACAACTTCAAGGTTCGTGCAAATGTTGGTTCACTCGGTAACTCAATGATCGATGACTATGCATTTATGGACCTTTGGGCAGTTGACAAGACCTCTGAGATCATCAATGGTCAGAAGGTTCCTTATGTAACTACCAACGGTATGGTATCAGGCTCACTTACTTGGGAGACTATCACTACTTACGACTTGGGTCTTGATTTGGACTTCCTCGGCAACCGTCTCTCATTCTCTGGTGACCTCTACTGGAAGTACACTACCAATATGCTTACAGCTGGTCCTGACTACCCTGCAATCCTCGGTGAGAACTCACCTATGATTAACTACGGTAGCCTTAAGACTAAGGGTTGGGAGGCAGCTTTGACTTGGCGTGACAACTTCAAGGCAGGCGGTAAGGACTTCAACTACTCTATCCGTTTCGCTGTATGGGACAGCCGTATGTGGATCCACAAGTTCTCTAACGAGTCAGGCAATATCTATAACTTCTACGAGGGTATGGAGCTTGGTGATGTATGGGGCTTCAAGACCGCAGGTTACTTCTTGAGCAACGAGGAGGCTATGAACTGGGCAACCGACTCATTCCACAAGAATGGTTCTAACTTCAAGGCATTCGCTGGTGACCTTAAGTTCGTTGATATCAATGGTGACGGTAAGATTGACACCGGTAAGGGTACTTTGGATGACCACGGTGACTTGACTATCATCGGTAACGAGCGCGCACGCTACCACTTCGGTGTTAACCTCAACGGTAACTGGAACGGTATCGGCCTTAGCATCTTCTTGCAGGGTGTTATGAAGCGTAACTGGTATCCTGATCAGGAGTCTGGTTTCTTCTGGGGTATGTACAACCGTCCTTACGGTTACTTACCAAAGGTACACGTTAACGACCGCGTAGAGGTGGATTACAGCACTGAGAACTGGGTAGTAACCAACCCTGGTGCATACTACACTCGTGCCGTTGCATACGCTGCTAACCGTAACGTAGGTCCTCTCGCATACGAGAACGACTACTACTTGCAGGATGTATCTTACCTCCGTGTTAAGAACATCACTTTGGATTACACATTCCCTTCAGAGCTTACTAAGAAGTGGCACATCGAGAAGTTGAAGGTTTACTTCACTGCTGAGAACCCATTCACATTCTCTAAGCTCTACAAGCACACAAAGATGTTTGACCCAGAGGTTATCGGCGCTGGTGATACCGACTTTAACGATGGCGGTAAGACTGGTTTGGATGGTTCTGGTCAGGGTTATTCATACCCAATGCTTAAGACCTTCACATTTGGTTTGAATATCACTTTCTAATGATTTACATATATGAAAAAGAGTATAATTAATTTATTTGCAGTAGCAGCTATCGCCCTATCGGGTGTATCTTGCGAGAAGTTCCTCACTGTGGAGCCTATCGACAAGATGTCGGCTGAGACATATTTCAAGAACGAGCTTGAACTTGAGCTCTTCGCTAACGGTATGATTCAATCATACTTGCCAACTGCTGATGGTCTGGGTTATAGCGATAACTTCAGTGACCTTACTTGTACCAAGACCTCTTCTGACTACTATCGTCAGGGTATTTGGAATGCACAGAAGCAGACCGGTTGGGAGGTAAGCAGCTGGCGTAACATCCGCCGCGCTAATATCTTCCTCGCTGGTACTGAGCGCTCTAAGGCTAATGTATCTGAGGCTGTTTACAAGCACTATCAGGGTGTTGCTCGCTTGTGGCGTGCATACTTCTACTATGCTAAGGTTCAGAACTTCGGTGATGTGCCTTGGATGGATCACGCTCTGGATATTGAGGACGAAATTCTCTACGCTCCACGCGACAGCCGTGAGTTCGTTATGAGCAAGGTTCTTGAGGACCTCAACTTCGCTTGCGAGAACCTCTCTGGCGACAGCAAGTACAAGGGCGTAGTTAACAAGTGGGTTGCTCTTGCATTCAAGTCACGCGTATGTCTTTACGAGGGTACTTTCCGTAAGTATCACAAGGTTAACCCTTCTACTCAGGAGGCTTGGTCAACAGAGTACGAGTCTGCTAACGACTTCCTTACTGAGTGCGTTAACGCTTCTGAGCAGCTTATGACTGAGGGTGGTTTCGGTCTTGACTCAAGCTACTATGGTTTGTTCCACAACACCAACATCGCTTCTTCTCCTGAGGCTATCTGGTGGAGCGACTATGATGGTGGTGAGCTCAACCGTATGCACGAGCTTACTTGGGTTGTAAACTCTGGTACTTATGACCAGCAGTCTTCTCCTACCAAGACTTTGCTCAACCACTATCTCCAGAAAGACGGTACCCCTGTAACTCACGGTGGTAAGGTTGGTCCGGATGTAGAGTTCGCAAATCGTGACGCTCGTCTTGCAGCTTCTGTAATGTACCCAGGTTACACTTACGAAACCTCTGCAGGTGAGATCCTCCCTAAGCAGATGAAGACCGGTAACACTTACAACGGTTACTGCTATGTTAAGTTCTCTATCGAGAAGGAGGAGAACTACTCTAAGGGTAAGAACGACAACGACTATCCAATTCTCCGATATGGTGAGGTTCTTCTTAACCTTGCTGAGGCAAAGGCTGAGTTGAACAACGGTAACCTTTCTCAGGCTGACTGGGACAAGACTATCGGCGCTCTTCGTACCCGTGCAGGTGTTAAGAACATCTACCCAGGTGGTGCCGGTTATGTTTCAGACTGGACTAAGGCTTACTACGGCAACTTGAGCGATGTTCTCACTGAGATTCGTCGTGAGCGTGCTGTTGAGTTGGTAGTTGAGGGTCTTCGTGTACACGACCTCTATCGTTGGAAGCTCGGTAACCTCATCGTTGACCGCGAGTCAAACGGTAAGGGCTGGCACGGTATCTATGTTAACGAGGCTCAGGCTGCTGTTGACGCTGCAGGTGCTGCTGCTCACCAGGCTGCTTACAACGCATTGACATCAGAGGCTGACAAGGCTGCTTATATCGCAGCTAACAAGGATAAGGTATTCGTTCTGAACGGTTACTTCTACTCGTTCAAGGGCGCTCCTGCTTCTGACCTCGGTTACAATGTAAACAACAGCGAGGCTGACCAGAACCACGCATTCTCTGAGACTAAGTCAGGCTTTGTAACTTATAACTACAAGCTTGTTTGGAACGAGCGTAACTATGTTCGTCCTGTTCCACAGTCTGCAATCAATGTTAACAAGGCGTTGACTCAGAATGTTCTCTGGGAGGGCATCAAATAATTAACTTCTTAAAAGATGTTAAGTAATCTTAAATACATTCTTATTACAGCAACCCTGCTCTGCGGGGTTGCTTGTGATAAGAGCACACCCACTCCGGGTAATGGCAATGAGCAAGGTGGAGAAAATACCACCACTAAATACACCGAGATAAACGGCACAGATATCGACCCCAAGAACAACGCCATAGGTCTTATTGCTGACTCAAGCACAGGCAAAGGTATTGCGGGCATACCTGTTACCGACGGTTATACATTTACCACAACCGACGCAAACGGTGTATATCAGTTCAATGCAAATCGTTGGGCACGCCGCGTCTATTTCACTCTTCCGTCGGAGTACAAGGTTCCTGTTGATCCAGAGAATGGTCGTCCAATCTTCTACTCTGCCAAAGATATAAACTACAAGCAGCAAAACCGCAACGATTTCACCCTCACCCCGCTTGATAAGCCGGAGGATGAGTTTACAATTCTTGCTATTGGCGACCCACAGTGTGAGGTTGCATCGGAGGCAGACCGTTTCCGCAATGAGACCATCAATGACATCAAGTCAACAATGGCTTTTGCGCAGAACACAATGGACAAGTACCACAATGCCTACGCCATCACTATGGGCGATATCACATTTGACAACACTTCGCTCTGGCCAACAATGGCAGAGCTTTGCTCAAGCATCGATATTGGCAACGGCAATGTTATTCCTGTGTTTAACTGCATCGGCAACCACGACCACGACGCTTCACGCGATGGTGACCGCAATGCGACAGAGCTCTATGTTCAGAATGTTGGTCCGACCGACTACTCATTCAACCGAGGCAAGGTACACTTTGTGGTTATGGACAATGTAATCTGTACCAAATCCAGCGGCGGTTCGTGGGATTATAATGCCGGATACTCGGCACAACAGTACAACTGGTTAGTTAAGGATCTTGAGTTGGTGGAGAATAAGGCAGAGAAGATGATTATCCTCTCAAGCCACATTCCATTCCGATATGGTGACAATTCAGGCGGCTCAAATGTAAACTTTGAGAGATATTATGCCGAGATACTCACCCTGCTTACTCAGTTTAAGGAGGCGCACATCTTTATCGGTCACACCCACTATCCACAGAACTACATCCACACAAAGTATAAGACCAAGAACGGTCTGCCTATTATTGAGCATGTTCACGGTGCTGCGTGTGGAGGTTGGTGGACTTGCAATATCGGCGTTGACGGCTCTCCAAACAGCTACAGCATCTACCAGGTCAAGGGCGCTACGCTCCACAATTGGGTTGCGAAGGCTGTAGGTCATCAGGAGAGTATGCAGATGCGCGTATATAATGGCAACGACAGCTACGGACACAAGTATAAGTACAACTGGCTTACCGGTGGCGTTGGTGGCACAAGCAACATCAAGACCAATGGTAACAGCGCAATGAAAAACTGCTTCATTGCCACTATTTGGAACGACGATACCGTTAACTGGAAAGTTGACCTTATTGTAGGAGATAAAGTGTATCCGATGAAGCGAATTACAACATCGCTTGCAGATATGTGTTCAACAGCATACTTCTTCAACGAGAAGGGCAAGAACACAAATACCTGGAACAAGGCGCTGACCCACTATTGGTATATTGAAGCCCCTTGCGGAGATCCCGCAAAGGAGGTAGCTTGGCAAGTTCGCGCAACACACACCGTTGCGGGCAGTCAAATTCAGAATGTATATACCGAGTCATCGTTCACTTCGACCTACGCAGGTTTCTAACAGAGTAAAGTCCGTCAAAATTTGACGGACTTTTTATTTGTCTAACTTTTCTCTAAGATTTTTCACAATCACAACGACATCTACGCCGCGCATAAGTGAGCGTATCAAATCGATGGTATATCTGAGTTCTTGTTGCAAATATGAGGCTCTTGCACTCTTTAGGCGTTCCTTTGTGTTTCGCAGCAGGTAGTCATAGAGGTCGTGATGAAAAATCTCACCATCACGCAGATACTCCAAGTGCCAATCGGCAAGACGCTTAACCAATCGCCCGATAGTCGGATCATCTACCCCAACAGACTCAATAAGGTCAAGCAGCGTTTTACTCTGCTGCTTTCTGCGAGCCATATTGGCAGCAACAATCTGATGTGTCAAGCCATCAACATCAACTGCAGGCGGGGTCGGCTCGTGTGCTGCAAATTTGCGACGCAAATAGAGACGATATAGCGCAACACATAGCCCTACAACAACTACTATAGCCACGGTCCACCACCCTACAAGGAAGATTAGATAGACCACCGCAGCCACAAGTAGCACAAGATATTGATTTGAGGGCGAAATGTTCATAGTACAAAGATAACCCTTTTTGTTTGCTTTTTTGAGAAAAGATAACTATTTTTACACTCAAATTTACCAAAAAGCAAACAAACCACAAATCTTATGGCAGAATTTAATCGTTACCGTTCGATCTATTCGCACGAGGAGTTGATGGCGCGTCTTAAGCGTCTTAAGCACATTGCCCTCGATATGGATGGCACAATCTATATGGGTGCTACCCTGTTTCCATACACCAAGCCGTTCCTTGCTTCGGTCAAGGATATGGGCTTGCGCTACTCATTTTTGACAAACAATCCGTCATCATCTATTGCCGACTACTTGGCAAAACTCGCTAAGTTGGGTATTGAGGCTACCGAGGAGGAGATGTACTCTACCGCTGTGGCTACCGTTGACTACATCAAGACCCACTACCCTGAGGCTAAGCGTCTGTTTATGCTCGGCACACCTTCTATGATTTCTCAGTTTGAGAAGGCTGGTTTCGAGAGCGCTGCAGACGATGCTAACGACCGTCCGGATGTGCTTGTTGTGGCATTTGACAAGAGTCTTACATACGAGCGCCTTTGTCGCGCAGCGTGGTGGATAAGTCAGGGTGTGCCTTATATTGCAACCAACCCTGACCGAGTATGCCCTACCGATCAGCCTGTGGTACTTGTTGACTGCGGCTCTATCTGCGCGTGCCTCACACACGCCACAGGACGCACTCCAGACATCACTTTAGGCAAGCCAGACCCAAATATGCTCTCAGGAATTCTCCACCGCTACGGTATGGAGCCTGATGAGGTTGCTATGGTCGGAGACCGCATCTATACCGACATTGAGATGGCTCACAATGCGGGCGCATTTGGCGTGCTTGTTCTCTCTGGCGAGACTACTTTAGAAGTTGCTGATGAGGCACCTAAGCAGCCACACCTTATTTGCGATAGCATTGAGGTGCTCGGTCAGCTTATCGCTGAGGCTCATAAGTAACAAACTCACACTTTAGGCGGCTAAGGAGGCACCTCTTTAGCCGCTTATTAATTAATATCTGTATGAAAAGCTTTAAGTATTGGCAATGGCGCACCATTATCGCTACAATGATAGGCTATGCGCTCTTCTACTTTGTCAGAAAGAACTTCTCGTTTGCAATGCCGGGCCTTGCGGCTGAGTATGCAATATCGAACACAAGCTTCGGTATCATCCTCACCATTGTAGGTCTTGTCTATGGCCTCTCGCGCTTCTTTAACGGCATCATTGCCGACCGAATGAATGGGCGCTACCATATGTCTATCGGCCTACTTTTGTGCGCCCTCACCTCGCTCGCATTCGGTTTTATCCCGTCGCTGCTTGGTGTCGAAATAGGCGTTGCTCCACACGCGCTCATCGTCTGCTTTGGCGTGTTGCTTGTACTCAACAACATCTTTCAGGGTAGCGGTTTCCCGCCTGTAACGCGATTGCTGACTCACTGGGTACCACCTCACGAGTTAGCCACAAAGATGTCGATATGGAACACCTCGCACTCTATCGGTGCGGGATTGTTGGCTATCCTTTGCGGCTTTATTATGGGTAATATGGGCTCAAATTTGAGCACTGACGAGATGAGCGTTGACCGCATTACGCGCAACTACATAACCATCAACTTCAAGGATGACATCAAGAAGTCGGACCAGCATATCGCCTCAGTTGACCGCATAAAGATTACGGAGCAGGACAACAACCTTATCGCTTTGGTTGACTACAGTTATAAGCCTAACTACAAAAATGGAGAGACTGTAAAACAGATATACTACTTTGACTACGCCACATTCTGCAAAGTGCGCGATTTGATTGCCGCAAACAAAGATATCTCCACCGAGCAGATTGCTTCAGATCTATCTCTCTCCGAGCCACACGCAAAGGCTTTCCAGAGCATCGTGACCCGCACGACCAATGCCGGTGCGTGGCGCTGGTGCTTCTATCTGCCAGCATTTTTGGCACTTTTGGGCGCATTCGGCCTTTTCACCGCATTGCGCGACACTCCAAAATCAGTTGGCCTTGAGGAGTTACAAAATAAAACCTCAGGCGTGAATGAGAACAGCTCTACTGCCGAACACAGAGCCTTTGTTCGCAAAAAAGTCTATGGCAACCCGCTGATTTGGATATTGGCTATAGCCAACTTCTTTGTCTATGTTGTTCGCTTCTCGGTACTCGATTGGGGGCCTAAATTCTTGACCGAGGCTCGCGAGATGTCATACGCATACGCAGGCTGGACTGTAGCAATTTTCGAGATATTTGGTATCATCGGTATGCTTGTAGCAGGATGGGCGACAGATAAGATTTTTGCAGGTCGCGCACACCGTACTTGCGTCTTCTGTATGCTTGGTGCCGCTCTGTTTATGGGCATATTCTACATCTTGCCTAATGAGGTACACCCATTGGTGCTTATCTGCGTCTTGGCAATGGCAGGCTTCTTTATCTATGGTCCTCAGGCCCTTATCGGCATCGCCGCTGCCAATCAGGCAACTAAGCGCGCAGCTGCTACAGCCAACGGTCTGACAGGCATCTTTGGCTACCTGAGCGTCTTTGTTTCAGGCTTAGGTGCAGGTATTTTGGTCGATAAGTTCGGCTGGAACTATGTCTTCCTCGGAATGATTGCTATCGCATTTGTCGGTATGGCGGTGTTCCTACTTATGTGGAACGCCAAAAGCGACGGCTACGAAGAGTAATGCAAAATAGGGTGTCCGATGGATACCCTATTTGCTTTACATTTGCAGACTGAACTAAAGTTTACAGGAATTTGATTTTAGGCTTGCGAAGCTCGAAAAAGCGGAGTTTACTAAAGCGTAAATGAGCATTTTGAGAGCGAGTATAACGACAAAATATCCTTGTTAGACAAATTCTTTTCAGCAGTACAACTCTATATCCGACAAGGTGATGCGTTGACCTGAGAGGATAATAAGTCGCTCGATGACATTTCTTAGTTCGCGGATATTACCACTCCAACGCATACGCGAGAGGGCCTCAACAGCGGCGCTCTCGATAGGTTTTTGAGCGATACCATACTCGGAACAGAGGTGGGATATAAAGTAGTCCACAAGCATCGGCACATCGCCGTATCGCGAGCGCAAAGGTGGCACTTTGATAACTATAACGCTCAGGCGGTGATATAAATCCTCACGGAAATTGCCCTTAGCAATCTCCTCCCTCAAATTTTTATTTGTCGCTGCAATGACCCTCACATCGACATTTATATCACTATCGCTACCCACACGCGAGATTTTATGCTCTTGCAGGGCGCGTAAAACCTTAGCTTGAGCCGAGAGCGACATATCGCCAATTTCATCCATAAAGAGTGTACCCCCATCAGCCTGTTCGAATTTACCCTTGCGCTGCTTTATGGCCGAGGTAAAAGCACCTCGCTCGTGGCCAAACAACTCGCTCTCAATAAGTTCAGAGGGTATAGCCGCACAGTTTACCTCAACAAATGGGGCTGATGCACGACTACTTTTATAGTGCATCCAACGGGCAACAAGTTCCTTGCCCGTACCATTTTCGCCCGTAATAAGCACGCGGGCAGGCGAAGGGGCAACCTTATCTATAAGGTAGCGCAGGTGGACAATCTGCTCCGATGCGCCCACAATAGGCTCAACAGATTGTTGTACGCTCTGTTTTCTTAAGCGGGAACTCTTGCGCGGGTGTCGTACGCAGACCGATGTGTCTGCCGGCTGTTCGTCCGTTCCCACACAATCGCGGATAGAGCTGAGCAGCCTATTCATATCTACAGGCATTGTAATGTAATCTGCCGCACCTCGCCTTAGTGCCTCAACAGCCGACTCAAATGTATTTTGATTTGACAGCACTATAAATGGCACATCGCATTGTGGAACTGAGTGAGCATCATCTACGATAATAAGGTCTGCCTGCTCACGACCTAACAGTTGAGCCAAAGCATCGGCATTTTCTACCGCCGTCGTATCGTATCCGGCAAATTGCAGGCGCTCACACAAATTGTTTCGCACGCTTTTTGAATGTTCGAGTATCAAAAGTTTTGTCATTGTCTAAAAGTTTACTATTTTTGCAACAAATATAAGGCATTACTTCCGTATGCGAAACCCTGCCAAGCCCATTCAAGGACGGCAAAAAAGTTAAAGAAACTGATTCAAAAGAGTTATCATCTACGACCATAATTACCACTGATTGGTCTGATATTTTTATGAAACACAACTATAATTACACTCGTTGCAAGCTCTATCTGCCAGAGTATGGACGCCATATTCACAAGATGGTTGACAGCTTGCTCACAATCGAAGATCGTGCCGAGCGCACCCGCCAGGCAAAGGCTGTAATTGCCGTTATGGGTAACCTTAATCCGCTTCTGCGAGACACCGCCGACTTTACACACAAATTGTGGGACCATTTGTTCATTATGTCTGATTTTCAGCTTGATGTGGATAGTCCATACCCTCTGCCATCGCGCCAGGATCTCCAGCCTCAACCCCGCCGATTAGAGTACCCGCAAACCTACATTCCGTTCAAGCAGTATGGCAAATATGTAGGCAAAATTCTCAACACTCTCATCGACAAACAGCACAGCGAGGGTGTGGCGTTGACGGTTGACAATATTGCCCGCTATATGAGGCTCAAGAGCTACGAATACAACCTTGAGCACCCAAACAACGAGGTGATCATAAAAGATATAAAGAGATTGTCCAATAACAGCATTTTCCTTGACGAGGAGGCATTGAATAATATCCGAAGCGACTATAAACAGCACTCTACAGCATATCAGCAGCGCTCAAAGTCCCGTCCAACACAACAGAAGGGCAAGAGCAGAGGTGCTCAACAACAAAAAAATCGCCAAAAAACCAACAATAGACACACCTCTCAACACAATACAAACAGGTAAAGACTCGTTTTTAAGAAAAAAATTATTATCTTTACCCGTTATTTGATTTGTTTGAAAAGATAAAGTATGAAGAACACCTTTTTCGCACTGCTATGTGCAACTTTAATGTTATGTAGTTGCAGCAGCAAAGATGTCCGTATATCGGGAAAATTTTTCGGTCTTAATGCTAAGAGCGTCTATCTTGAGCAGATGACCGCTTCGGGTCAGACAATTATCGACTCTGTTGCTTTGGCTTCAGACGGTTCTTACCGCTTCCTGGTTAAGAATGTACCGTCAACACCATCAATATACAACATTATCTACAACAATGAGCGCATTCCCCTTCTGCTTACAGCGGGCGAGAATGTAACCGTTGGTTCGTTAGGCTCTGTTTGGGCTAACTATACTGTCAGCGGCTCCAAGGAGTCGGAGTTGTTGCGCGAGTTTAACCGCGAGTATGTGGCAGGTATGCAGGAGCTTAATCTCCAGATTGCAAAGTATGCTGAGGCCGGCGAGGCTTCTAAGGCCGAGATCGCTAAGATTTACACAGCAAAGCAGCGCGATATTAAGCGTAAGCAGATTACCTTCATCATTAAGAACAAGAGTACTATTGCTGCTGTATATGCGCTCTACCAGCGTCTGCCTGACGAGAAGTATTTGGTCAACTCCGAGAGCGATTTAATCTACTTCCGCACCGTAGCTGACGCTGTATGCAAGAGCTACCCAACCTCACCGTTTGTCATCACTCTGCGTAATGATGTTGCCCGTATGGAGGCCCAGACTTCGCTCTATAACACCATCGAGGAGCGTACCTTCCCTGACATCAACGCCAAAGATATGTACGGCAACGACCAGAAGCTCTCTGACCTTGAGGGCAATGTTATCCTTGTAGATTTCTGGGCTGCCGAGTTAGGCAACAGCAACGCTCTCAATGCAGAGCTCAAGCAGATTTACCAAAAATATGAGGCGGACGGCTTTAAGGTATATCAGGTTTCGTTCGATACATCTAAGGCTGCCTGGATTGAAGCCGTTCAGGAGCAGAAACTCCCATGGATATCAGTTTGCGACTTCCGCGGTCAGGGTTCGCCAATTATGGGCGTATATAATGTTCGCAGCCTGCCTGCCAACTACCTTATTGACCGTCAGGGTCGCATTGTTGGCAAAAACCTCTATAGCGAGGCTTTGGAGCAGGAGCTAAAGAAGATTTTGTAACACCACCCCGCCCCTTAGGGTCAAGTGTATGATATATTTCGCATCGGACATACACCTCGGCAGTGGCGATAGAGCGACACAAAGAGATGTCGAGCAGAGATTTGTGCAGTGGCTTGATAAAATAGAGCCTACTGCACAAGTGCTTTTTCTTGTGGGCGACATCTTTGACTTCTGGTTTGAGTATAAGAGGGTGGTGCCTAAAGGTTTCGTGCGCACACTTGGTCGCCTTGCTCAAATGACAGACAAGGGCATTCGCGTAGTTATGCTCACAGGCAACCACGATATGTGGGTGTCGGACTACCTTACGCAAGAGTGCGGCATAGAGCTATACACCACGCCGCAAATATTTTCTATATCGGGCAAGCGCATCTTTGTTTCTCACGGAGATAATACCAACATCAAAAAGCAGCCTATGCTCAAGCTGCTCAACTCTATTTTCCGCTCTAAGACCTTGCGCCACATCGCCTCGTGGCTGATACATCCCGACCTTTTTATGCGTTTCGGGCAGTGGTGGAGTGGCTCATCACGCAAAGCCCACAAGTACGAACTGGAGTTAAAGTATCTCGACCCACTTATCGAGTATGCTCGCAGCCATAAGGATGAGAACATCGATATGTTCATCTTTGGACACATGCACATACCTCACACCGTTAGCAACCCGTGCATCACATTTTTGGGCAACTGGGCTGACGGATGCTCGTGGGCTCAATTAGACGACAATGGCAACATAACACTCAAAATCAACGAGTTATGAAACAATATCACGACCTGCTAAACCGCATTATAAATGACGGCATAACCAAATCGGACCGTACCGGTACAGGCACAAAGAGCGTTTTTGGTCATCAGATGCGTTTTGACCTAAGCGAGGGATTTCCATTGCTCACAACCAAGAAGGTGTTTCTTAAGGGTATAATTCACGAACTACTTTGGTTTCTCAAGGGCGACACCAATATACAATACCTCGTTGAGAATGGTGTTCACATCTGGGATAACGACGCCTTTCGCTACTACAACGAGCTATGTGTGAAGCACAGCGTGCTTCCTGTCGATATGGAGACTTTCCTTGAGGCAGCTCGTCAAGGTATCGACTCCCCTATCGAGGGCTACCGTTTTGGCGACCTCAACCGCGTATATGGATGTCAATGGCGCAGCTGGGCTAAGGACGACGGCTCAACAATTGACCAGATAAGCCGCGCCGTAGAGACCATTAAGAACAACCCAGACTCTCGCCGTATTATTGTATCTGCGTGGAATGTTGCTGATGTTGACCAGATGGCTCTACCCCCTTGTCACGCGCTTTTCCAATTCTATGTAGCTGACGGAAAGCTCTCATGTCTGCTCTACCAGCGTAGTGCCGACACCTTCCTCGGTGTGCCGTTCAACATCGCCTCGTATGCGTTGCTGACAATGATGATGGCACAGGTATGTGGTCTTAAGGCGGGCGAGTTTGTCCACACCTTAGGCGATACTCACCTCTACCTCAACCATTTGGAGCAGGTAAAGGAGCAGCTGAGTCGCACCCCGCGCGCCCTGCCTACGATGCACATCAACCCCGATGTAAAGTCTATCTTCGACTTTAAGTATGAGGACTTTACTCTTGAGGGTTACGACCCATATCCGACTATCAAGGCCCCAATGTCATTCTAAACTATCAACTATGGTAAGCATTATTGTAGCGACAGCACAAAACGGCATCATAGGCGACAACAACGCCCTGCTGTGGCATATACGCGAGGATATGATACACTTCCGTACCATAACATCGGGTCACCCCGTAATTATGGGTCGAAAAACATTCGAGTCAATAGGTCGTCCTCTGCCAAAGCGCGAAAATGTAGTTATTACGCGCGACACAAGCCTCAAAATTGAGGGTTGCACTATGGCACACTCTTTAGAGCAGGCCATCGGTCTGTTTACTGCGGAGCAGGAGGTATTTATTATTGGCGGAGCGCAAATATATGCACAAGCTATGGCGTTAGCGGACCGCATATACCTCACCGTCGTAAAGAAGGATTATAGCGGCGACAGCGCTTTCCCTGAAATAGATTACAGCGAGTGGAACGAGATTGAGCGCGAAGAGTTTGATCGTGGCGAGGAGTTCGACCACCCATTTTACTTTGTCACATTGGAACGCAAAAGGTAGTTATGTCACAACTTATAACCCTCACACTCACCCCAAAGCAAGCCGCAGACAGTAATTACTACACCTCTGCGGCGGCTCGCTTTATGAGGGTAAAGCAACAAGATATAGCCTTGCTGCGTATCGTTAAGCGCTCGGTTGACGCGCGTCGTGGGTCGCTCAAGGTAAACCTTACGCTTGAGGCCTATATAGACAACGAGCCCACCCCTGCCCCGCTACACTTTGACTACCCATCGGTAGATAATGGCGAGCCTGTAATCATCATCGGCGCAGGCCCTGCAGGACTATTTGCCGCCCTAAGGCTCATAGAGTTAGGCAAAAAGCCTATAATCTTTGAGCGCGGTAAGGATGTAGTTGAGCGTGGCAAGGATATTGCCCAAATTCAGCGAGGCAACACCATAGACCCCGACTCCAACTACGCCTTTGGCGAGGGCGGAGCAGGCACCTTCTCCGACGGAAAACTCTTTACTCGCTCCAAGAAGCGTGGAGATTACAACAGGGCTTTACAGCGCCTTGTATATCACGGTGCGACAGAGCAGATACTCTACGAAGCGCATCCACACATCGGCTCGGATCGCCTACCAAAGATTATAGCCGACATACGCCGCCAAATTTTGGAGTGCGGTGGAGAGATACACTTTTCCTCGCGTGTAACGGGCATTATAGTCAAGAACAACCGCGCCATAGGCGTAGAGGTGGCGGGTCAAAAGGTTGACGGTATTGCCGTAATCGTTGCCACAGGCCACTCAGCACACGATATATACACTATGCTCCACCAGAGCGGCATACGCCTTGAGGCTAAAAATTATGCTATGGGCGTGCGCATAGAGCATCCACAAGCGCTTATCAACTCTATACAATATCACAACGACACTCAAATGGAGTATCTTCCTGCCGCATCATACTCGTTGGTACAGCAGGTTGGCGGTCGCGGTGTATATTCGTTCTGTATGTGCCCAGGAGGTTTTATTGTTCCGGCAATGACCGACGAGAGTCAATGCGTGGTAAACGGTATGTCACCATCACATCGTGGCTCACCTTTTGCAAACTCAGGTTTTGTTACCGAAATACGACAGGAGGATTTTCAGCACCTTGTGCCTCAATATGGTGTTCTTGCAGGGTTGGAGTATCAGCGCCAATTTGAAGCTTTAGCTCGTGAGCAGGCGCCGCTGAACCACAAAGCTCCGGCACAACGCGTTGCCGACTTTGTGGCGGGTAGAAACTCCGCTTCTCTCCCCGCGTGTTCCTTTGTGCCGGGTATCGTCTCTTCTCGACTTGACTTGTGGATGCCTGAGCTTATCGGCTCAAGACTCCGCGAGGCAATACGGATATTTGACCGCCGTATGAGGGGATACTTGACCAACGAGGCCGTAGTTGTTGGTGTAGAGTCGCGTACATCGACCCCCGTGAGAATACCTCGTGACAAAACTACTCTCTGCCACACTGATATTGACGGTCTCTACCCTGCGGGCGAAGGTGCAGGATATGCCGGTGGCATTATATCGGCAGCACTTGATGGCGAGCGCATAGCCGAAGCAATCATTCAAAACAGCAAATAGCTATATTATGAAGACTAAAGTTAAAGTTGTTGTTCCAATCTACAAGCCAACATTAGAGGGCCGCGACCTAAAGTCGTTTATCCACAACGCTGAGGTACTCAAGCGCCACCCTATTGTACTATTAGCCCCCGAAGATTTGGATATCGAGGCTATTCACGCCCTTCTTCCTACGGCCGAAGTAATGCGCGTAAGTGCAAGCTGGCTTGGCAAGAACGGTATTGCGGGCTACAATGATATGATGATGTCAAAGGAGTTTTACAAGCTCTTTTCCGACTGCGAATATATGCTTATCTGCCAAACTGATGCGTGGATATTCCGCGACGAGTTAGATCAGTGGTGTGACGGCGGATACGACTATGTTGGTGCGCCGTGGCCAAAGCGTCGTCGCTACTCTATGCCTGTAGTGAGCCAATATCTATGGCTTCGTCGCACTTTTATGCGTCGCAAAGGCCGAGTATTGCGCCAAGACTACTTCAAAAAGGTGGGAAATGGAGGTCTTTCGCTCCGTAAAATAGACTCATTCATTAAAGCGTGTGACAAGTATGCTGACCGCATCGCCTTCTTTAAGCAGCGTGGCGGAACAGTATATAATGAGGACTGGTTTTGGGCCCTGACTCCGACTGAGTTCAAGTATCCGACATTTCAACAGGCGCTCGGTTTCTCGTTTGACATTAGACCAGAGTTGTGCTACGCTCTAAATAAGCAACAGCTGCCATTTGGTTGTCACGGCTGGTTCAAAAAGCGCCATATAGAGTTCTGGAGTCCAATAATCGAGAGAGAGTAATAAAGGTGTCCAATCGGACACCTTTTCTTGTAAGTCTATACAAAGAAAGAGAGTCGCAAGTTGCGACTCTCTTCTCTATTTGGTTATCAGACGAAGTAATCTTACTCCTCTGCAGTAAGGATACCCTCAACATCAGCCTTAAGGCCAACAATAAGGTTCTCATACTCACGAAGACCTGTACCGCCAGGGATACGGCCACCGCAGATAACATTCTCCTTAAGGTTAACCAAGTTATCGCTCTTAGCCTGAATAGCAGCCTCGTTGAGCACCTTTGTTGTCTCCTGGAACGACGCAGCAGAGATGAAGCTGGTAGTCTGGAGAGCAGCACGGGTGATACCCTGAAGCACCTGATTTGATGTAGCAGGAACGATTGGGCGGGTCTCAACAAGCTTCAAGTCGCGGCGCTTGAGAGCTGAGTTCTCATCACGAAGTTTACGCATTGAGATAATCTGACCTGCATATACATTCTGTGAGTCGCCAGCCTCAGTAACAACAACCTTATCGTAAAGCTCGTCGTTAACATCCATAAACTCCCACTTATCGATAATCTGGTTCTCGAAGAAGCGTGAATCTCCCGGATCCTCAATCTGTACCTTGTTCATCATCTGACGAACGATAACCTCAAAGTGCTTATCGTTAATCTTCACACCCTGCATACGGTAAACCTCCTGTACCTCGTTTACGATGTACTCCTGTACCTTAGTAGGACCGAGGATGCGAAGGATATCGCTTGGTGTAATAGCGCCATCTGACAGAGCCATACCTGCACGCACGAAGTCGTTCTCCTGAACGATAATCTGGCGTGAAAGTGGCACCAAGTAACGACGGATCTCGCCAGCCTTAGAGGTGATTACAATCTCACGGTTACCACGCTTAATCTTGCCGTATGTTACCTCACCATCAATCTCAGATACGATAGCCGGATTAGATGGGTTACGAGCCTCAAACAACTCGGTTACGCGTGGAAGACCACCGGTGATATCACCACCACTCTTACCGATAACACGAGGGATCTTGAACAGCACATCACCTACATGAACCTTACCGTGGTCCTTAACGATGATATGGGTAGAAACCGGAAGGTTGTATGAACGAAGCTCATCGCCCTCCTTGCTCATAATCTTGATTGTAGGAGTTACAGTCTTACGATCACGGTTCTCAATTACTACGCGCTCTGAAAGACCTGTCTGCTCGTCACGCTCCTCACGGAAGGTTGTACCCTCAATAAGGCCATCGTAAGCAATCTTACCCTCCTGCTCAGCAATAACTACGGCATTATATGGATCCCACTCGCAAATCAAATCGCCCTTCTTAACCATCTGGTCTTGTGCTGCAAAGAGTGTAGCACCATAAGGCAATGCGTGAGTATAGAGTGTGATATTGGTATTCGGATCAACGATACGAAGCTCTGACTGACGCGAGATAACGATATTGATAGCCTCGCCCTGAGCATTCTTACCCTTAACGGTACGAAGCTCATCAATCTCAAGGCGACCCTCATACTTAGACACTACATTAGTCTCGATAGTTGAGCCACCCGCAACACCACCGACGTGGAATGTACGAAGTGTAAGCTGTGTACCTGGCTCACCGATTGACTGCGCTGCGATAACACCTACAACCTCACCCTTCTGTACCATACGGGCTGTAGCGAGGTTACGACCGTAACACTTAGCACATACACCGTGGCGAGAAGCACAAGTGAGTACCGAACGGATATCTACAGACTCAATTGGAGAGTTCTGGATTGCCATAGCGATATCCTCAGTAATCTCATCACCCGCACGACAGATAAGCTCCTCAGTGAGTGGGTTAATAACATCGTTAAGGGCTGTACGACCCAAGATGCGGTCATAGAGTGTCTGAACAACATCGTCATTACGCTTAATAGCTGTTGCATTAAGACCACGAAGTGTACCACAATCCTCCTCAGTAATGATAACATCCTGAGCTACATCGACAAGACGACGGGTGAGGTAACCTGCATCGGCAGTCTTAAGAGCGGTATCCGCAAGACCCTTACGCGCACCGTGGGTAGAGATAAAGTACTCAAGCACCGAAAGACCCTCCTTAAAGTTCGAAAGGATTGGGTTCTCGATAACCTGCTGACCACCCTCAACACCTGACTTCTGCGGCTTAGCCATCAAACCACGCATACCAGAGAGCTGACGAATCTGAGTCTCAGAACCACGCGCTCCAGAGTGAAGCATCATATATACAGGGTTGAAACCGTCATCATCCTGAGTTAGTGTCTTAACCACCTGTGCTGAGAGTTTGTTGTTAACATCAGTCCAGATATCGATGATGTGGTTATAACGCTCGTTATTGGTGATAAGACCCATATTATAGTCGTCAATAACCGCCTCGGCTGCCTTATAACCCTCCTGAACCAACTCGGCCTTAACATCAGGGATAATAACAGCGTCAAGGTTAAATGACAGACCACCGCGGAACGCATTCTGGTAACCCAAGTCCTTAATATCGTCAAGGAACTTAGCCACCTTATCAGCACCCGCCTTCTTCATCACTACAGAGATGATATCACGGAGTGACTTCTTGGTCAAAAGCTCATTTACATAGCCCATCTCCTCTGGTACAACCTGGTTTACGAGAATACGACCAATAGTAGTATCAACGAGGCGGATAACAGGCTGGTTGTTCTCATCGAGGTCACGCACACGGCACTTAACCTTTGCGTGAATATCGGCACGACCCTCATTGTAGGCGATAATTGCCTCCTCCGGACCGTAGAACTTCAAACCGGTACCCTTAACATTTGGACGCTCCTTAGTAATATAGTACAGACCGAGTACCATGTCCTGTGAAGGGACAGTAATAGGCGCACCATTTGCAGGGTTAAGGACATTGTGAGAACCGAGCATCAAGAGCTGAGCCTCCAAAATTGCAGCATTGCCAAGCGGCAAGTGTACCGCCATCTGGTCACCATCGAAGTCCGCGTTGAACGCAGTACAAGAGAGTGGGTGAAGCTGCATTGCCTTACCCTCGATAAGCTTAGGCTGGAATGCCTGAATACCGAGACGGTGAAGGGTTGGAGCACGGTTCATAAGTACAGGGTGACCCTTTATCACATTCTCAAGGATGCCCCAGATAACCGGATCCTTGCGGTCAATAATCTTCTTAGCGCTCTTTACAGTCTTTACAATACCGCGCTCAATGAGCTTGCGGATAATAAATGGCTTGTAAAGCTCTGCCGCCATATCCTTTGGAATACCCATCTCGTGCATCTTAAGCTCTGGGCCTACGACGATAACCGAACGAGCTGAGTAGTCAACACGCTTACCGAGCAAGTTCTGACGGAAGCGACCCTGCTTACCCTTGAGTGAGTCAGAGAGTGACTTGAGTGGACGGTTGCTCTCATTCTTGACAGCATTGCTCTTACGAGAGTTGTCAAACAATGAGTCAACAGCCTCCTGAAGCATACGCTTCTCATTACGCAAGATTACCTCTGGTGCCTTAATCTCAATCAGGCGCTTAAGACGGTTGTTACGGATAATTACGCGACGATAGAGGTCGTTCAAGTCAGATGTTGCAAAACGACCACCATCCAGCGGAACGAGCGGACGAAGCTCCGGTGGAATTACCGGAATAACATCGAGTACCATCCACTCAGGGCGGTTTTTACCCTGCGATGCGCGGAATGACTCGATAACATTGAGCTGCTTGAGGCTCTCGCTCTTACGCTGCTGTGATGTCTCGCGTGAAGCGCGGTCACGAAGGTCGTAAGACATTCTGTCGAGGTCAACCTCCTGAAGAAGGAGCTTGATAGCCTCAGCACCCATCATTGCTACGAACTTGTTTGGATCGCCATCAGGCAAAGACTGGTTGTCTGCAGGCAGGGCGTCGATGATGTCGCAGTACTCCTTCTCTGCAAGAGTCTGATACTTAGCTACACCCAGCTTCTCTGCTGCACCAGCGTTGATGACAACATAGCGCTCGTAGTATATAATACCCTCCAACTTCTTAGACGGAATACCCAAAAGGTAACCAATCTTTGAAGGGAGCGACTTGAAATACCAAATGTGAACTACCGGAACGACAAGGGAGATGTGACCCATACGCTCGCGACGCACCTTCTTCTCGGTAACCTCAACACCGCATCGGTCGCAGACAATGCCCTTATAGCGGATACGCTTGTACTTACCGCAATTACACTCATAATCCTTTACAGGACCGAAGATGCGCTCGCAGAACAGACCGTCACGCTCAGGCTTGTAGGTACGATAGTTGATGGTTTCAGGCTTCAGCACCTCACCGCTCGACTGAGCCAAAATCTCCTCTGGAGAGGCCAGGCTGATCGAAATGCGGCTATAACCGGTTGTATTATCTTTATTGCTTGCCATATTTGTTACTAATTTTTATATACCTACTTATTATTACTCAAGTTTTACTGAGAGTGCCAAACCGCGAAGCTCGTGCAAGAGCACATTCATAGCCTCTGGAATACCCGGCTTTGGAAGGTTGTCGCCCTTAACAATAGCCTCGTATGTCTTAGCACGGCCTGTAACATCATCAGACTTAACGGTCAAGATCTCCTGAAGGATATTTGCTGCGCCGAAGCCCTCGAGCGCCCAAACCTCCATCTCTCCGAAACGCTGACCACCAAACTGTGCCTTACCACCAAGTGGCTGCTGTGTGATGAGCGAGTAAGGACCGATAGAACGGGCGTGCATCTTATCGTCGATCATATGGCCCAGCTTAAGCATATAAATCACACCAACTGTTGCCGGCTGGTCGAAGCGCTCACCTGTACCTCCATCATAGAGGTATGTGCGACCGCTGCGTGGAATACCTGCCTGTGCGGTGTACTCGTTAATCTGCTCAAGTGAAGCACCGTCGAAGATAGGGGTAGCGAACTTAAGACCGAGCTCACGACCTGCCCAACCCAATACGGTCTCATAAATCTGACCGAGGTTCATACGAGATGGCACACCAAGTGGGTTCAAGCAGATGTCAACGATAGTACCATCCTCAAGGAACGGCATATCCTCGTCGCGTACAATCTTAGCAACAATACCCTTGTTACCGTGACGACCCGCCATCTTATCACCTACCTTAAGCTTACGCTTCTTACCGATGTAAACCTTAGCAACCTGAATAACGCCGGCCTGTGGAAGCTCGTCGCCATTGGTGAGGTTAATCTTCTCACGCTTAATAGCGGCGTCAACCTTCTTAACCTCAATAATATAGTTGTTGATAGTTGTACCTACCAATGAGTTGATATGCTCATCAGCGGTCCAATTATAGTGACCCAAGTCGAGGTAACCCAACTCGAGTTTGCTCTTCTCGTCAATCTTCTTACGAGCGATATCCTCCAACATCTTCTGGGTGAACTTAGCACCAGCGGCATAAATCTCTACACCGAAGTAGTCGTGGATACCTGTAGTAACCTGATCCTGAAGCAGAGTCATCAACTTACCAACAAGAACCTCTGTGAGGGCTGCAACCTGCTCGAAGTGCTTCTCGTCAACCTTAGCAAGCATCTCCTTCTCCGCATTGCGGTTCTTCTTGTCGGTGATATTTGCACGGCTATAGAGGCGTGTGTCGATAACAGTACCGAAAAGTGAAGGCTGAGCCTTGAGTGACGCATCCTTAACATCGCCCGCCTTGTCACCGAAGATAGCACGCAACAACTTCTCCTCTGGCGAAGGATCGCTCTCTCCCTTAGGGGTAATCTTACCAATCATAATATCGCCAGGCTTGATGTTTGCACCGATACGGATAATACCGTTTGCATCCAAGTCCTTAGTTGCATCCTCGCTAACATTCGGAATATCAGAAGTAAGCTCCTCCTTACCACGCTTAGTATCACGCACCTCGAGAATATACTCGTCAACATGTACTGATGTGAAGAGGTCCTCACGCTGGATACGCTCCGAGATAACGATAGCATCCTCGAAGTTATAACCCTTCCATGGCATAAATGCAACCTTCAAGTTACGACCCAAAGCAAGCTCGCCTGCCTGAGTTGAGTAACCCTCAGTCAAAATCTGACCTGCCTTAACACGCTCACCGGTAAGCACTGTAGGCTTAAGGGTAACAGAGGTGTTCTGGTTGGTACGACGGTAGCGTGGAAGTGTGTAAGTTGTAATCTCAGGATCGAAAGTGCAGATATTCTGCTCCTCAGTACGGTCGTAGCGGATATCGATGCGGGTAGCATCTGCAAAGACAACCTCACCATCGCCCTTAGCAACAACCTGAATACGGCTATCAGAGATCATATCCTTCTCAATACCTGTACCTACGATAGGAGCCTCACAAGTTACAAGCGGCACTGCCTGACGCATCATGTTCGATCCCATCAATGCACGGTTCGCGTCATCGTGCTCAAGGAACGGAATAAGGCTCGCTGCAATAGAGGCAACCTGGTTAGGAGCAACATCCATCAAGTTTACATCAACATCGTGAACTACAGGGAAGTCTGCGCCCTCACGAGCCTTGATACGATCCTTACGAACAAAGTGACCGTCGTCGGTAAGCGGCTCGTTAGACTGTGCTACAATCTGACCCTCCTCCTCTTCTGCTGAGTAGTAACGGATGTGTGAGTTATCAAGGTCAACAACGCCATTCTCTACGCTGCGGTATGGAGTCTCGATGAAGCCCATATCCGAAATCTTAGCGAATACACACAATGACGAAATAAGACCGATGTTTGGACCCTCAGGTGACTCAATAGGACAGAGACGACCATAGTGGGTATAGTGTACATCTCGCACCTCGAAGCCTGCACGGTCACGAGAAAGACCACCAGGACCGAGCGCAGACAAACGACGCTTGTGAGTAACCTCAGCAAGTGGGTTAATCTGGTCCATAAACTGCGAGAGCTGTGAAGTACCGAAGAATGAGTTAATAACGCTTGACAAGGTCTTTGCGTTAATCAAATCTACCGGTGTAAAGTTCTCATTATCACGAACATTCATACGCTCACGAATAGTACGGGCCATACGAACGAAACCGATAGAGAACTGGTTTGAAAGCTGCTCACCTACGGTGCGAACACGACGGTTTGACAAGTGGTCAATATCGTCAAGCTCAGCACGAGAGTTGATAAGCTGGATAAGGTACTTGATAATCGCGATAATATCCTCACGAGTAAGGGTGCGGATTGAAGGGTCGATAGCAAGCTCGAGCTTCTTGTTGATACGGAAGCGGCCTACATCACCCAAGTCATAACGCTTGTCCGAGAAGAAGAGCTTGTCGATTACATCGCGAGCGGTAGTGTCATCCGGAGCCTCAGATGCACGGAGCTGACGGTAGATGTAACGAACAGCGTCAACCTCAGAGTTACAAGTATCCTTCTGGAGTGTGTTATAGATAATCGAGAAATCGATGCCTGACGGGTTCTCCTTGTGGAGGATGATAGTCTTAACACCGCTCTCGAGAATAGACTCAATATGCTTCTCCTCAAGCACTGTCTCACGATCTACAACTACCTCGTTACGCTCGATAGATACAACCTCGCCGGTATCCTCATCAACGAAGTCCTCTACCCAAGTAGAGAGTACACGAGCGGCAAGTTTACGACCTACAGCCTTCTTGAGGTTGGTCTTAGAGACCTTCATCTCATCTGCAAGGTCAAAGATATCGAGAATTTGCTGGTCGGTCTCAAAACCGATAGCACGAAGCAATGTTGTTACAGGCAACTTCTTCTTACGGTCGATATATGCGTACATCACATTGTTGATGTCAGTCGCGAACTCGATCCAAGAACCCTTGAATGGGATGATACGAGCTGAGTAGAGCTTAGTTCCGTTAGTGTGAACACTCTGACCGAAGAATACACCAGGTGAACGGTGCAACTGAGAAACGATTACGCGCTCTGCGCCATTGATGACGAAGGTGCCTCGCTCCGTCATATAAGGTACATTACCCAAATATACATCCTGAACTATTGTGTTGTTGCCCTCCTGATCTGACTCATAGTTGCAAGTAAGACGCAACTTAGCCTTCAAAGGCACATTGTAGGTCATACCACGCTCAAGACACTCTTCGATAGTGTAGCGAGGTGAATCTACAAAATAGTCGAGGAACTCCAATACATAGTGATTGTGAGTATCGGTAATAGGGAAATTCTCCTGAAAGACTCTGAATAAGCCCTCACCCTTACGCTGCTCTGAGGTAGAGTTGAGCTGGAAAAAGTCTTTGAATGATTTAAGCTGTATCTCCAACAGGTCTGGATAAGGCACACGATTCTTAACCGTGGAGAAGCTGATTCGATTTTGTGTGTTTGTGGACATAGTATCCGATTTGTTTTTTTGTGAGTACTCGTAAGGGAAAAACTACCCTTAAAAACGGCGTTATTTGACACCGCTAATGCCCTCGAATGGTGCATAGCACCCCTGAGAGCATCCGTGGGATATATTTTATCGGCTTGTCTCCACTACCTTCATAGACGAACTGTTTTTCGTGCATCGGATCGTCGCTCTCGGCATCCTTCAGCACGAGCTGTCTCTTCGATCTATCAAGGTTATGGGCTTGCCAACAATCCCATATTACATTGCGGCACAGCATAGCACTCCGCAAATGCAATTTTTCTATTTTATGGTCGCCACTCCGTGTATTGCGCAAAAACGGAATTTTAGACCAGAAAAGGCATAGAGCTTACACTGCAGTGGTAAGCTCTACACCTGTGAAGGGCTTGGATGAACCAAGTAACGAATTACTTAAGCTCAACCTCAGCACCAGCCTCCTCGAGAGCAGCCTTGAGAGCCTCAGCCTCCTCCTTAGAAACACCCTCCTTAACAGCCTTAGGAGCTGCATCAACGAGAGCCTTAGCGTCACCAAGTGAGAGACCAGCAGCCTCCTTAACAGCCTTGATAACCTGAAGCTTAGCCTGACCTGCGCTCTTAAGAACTACATCGAAAGTAGTCTTCTCAGCAACAGCAGCCTCACCTGCAGCAGCAGGAGCAGCAACAGCAACAGCTGCAGCAGCAGGCTCAATACCGTACTCCTCCTTGAGGATGGTAGCCAATTCGTTTACCTCTTTAACAGTCAAGTTTACCAACTCCTCTGCCAATACTTTTACATCTGCCATAGTTGTAATTTTTATTAA
>JAFNYE010000139.1 GCA_017383345.1 Alistipes sp.
ATATGACATAAAATCACTAAAATCACTAAACTCACTAAACTCCCTAACTTCCCTAACTTCTCTGTTCTGCGTCAGCTAACCAATGGCTCGTAGCCTTTTTCTACCCCTAAACCCGCTACAACTATCCCCTCTAACCCTCTTTTTGCCACTTTATTCCATTTTAGACATTAAAAAACCCTGAAAACTTTTATTGTTTACAAAGTTTTCTCTATTTTTGTGCCGTGAATAAGTGTTGATATTTATGGTGCAACGAGAAGCTATTATCGAACAGGCTGCAAAGATGTTTGCCGAGCAGGGTATTAAGTCCATTCGTATGGACGACATTGCCCGGAGTCTGGGTGTCTCCAAGCGTACCCTCTACGAGATGGTTGAAGATAAGGAGGAGTTGCTCTATCTCTCAATTCGCTATATGCAGTCGCGTCGTATGGCTAAGGTTGAGCAGAAACTTCGTGAGAACACAGAGTCTTTGGTGCAGTTGTTCGACAGCTTTGCTTTGATGACAGAAAACCGCGAGTTGCACCGTCGCATATCCAACAACCTCCGCAAGTTCTATCCTGCAACCTTTGAGCGTTTGCGTAAGGAGGCTGAGGCTGAGAGTGGCAAAATTCTATTCTCGCTCATTCAGCACTACATAGATTGCGGATTGATTGTCCCAACGGTTGACATTCGTCTTTCGGTAACGATTTTGTACTATACCACAACAACAATTGTCACATCGGCAGACAATATGACTCTACCTGATGGCGTTACTGTTAACGATGCGTTGGCTTATACAATCATCAACTTCTTCCGAGGTATAGCGACAATCAAGGGTGTGCAGCAGATTGACGACTACTTAGAGAGTAAACGGGAAAATAGCAATAATATATAATAAAGGTAAACTAAAAAGTTAAGTTATGAGAAGATTTCTTTTGATGTTGGGTTTTGTGACCGCTTCTCTTATGGCTACAGCGCAGCAGCAGAGTGCAGTTGCACAGCCGGAGCAGAAGTTGGTGCTTACGCTCGAGCAGGCATTGGAGATTGCTTTGAGTGAGAATCCTACCATTAAGGTGGCTGATCAGCAGGTAGAGATTAAGCAGTATGCCAAGAAGGGCACATACGCATCGCTCTATCCGCAGATTGACGCAACAGCTACCTATCAGCGTGTAATCAAGAAGCAGACTATGAGTATGGACTTTGGTGGTCAGACTCAGACCATCAAGGTGGGTAGTGACAACTCCTTCAATGGCGGTTTGTCGTTGGGTATACCCCTTGTAAATGCTCAGTTGTGGCAGAGTCTCAAGGTGTCGGCTCTCGATGTGGAGTTGGCTGTTGAGCAGGCTCGCTCGTCACGCATAGATATGGTTGAGCAGGTAACTAAGGCCTACTACGGTATCTTGCTTGCAAAGCAGTCGTACGATATGTTCCAGCGCGTATATGACAACGCTGTTGAGAACCATAAGATTGTCGAGAAGCGTTTTGATGTAGGTCAGGTGTCGGAGTACGATGTTATTCGCTCGAATGTGTCGGTGCAGAATGCCCTTCCAAATGTCATCGAAGCGGAGTACACCGTAACCCTCGCCTTGTGGCAGCTCAAGGCTCTGCTCGGTATTGACCTGGAGCGCGAGATAGATGTTATCGGCTCGCTTATGGACTATGTGAGCGTTTTGGATCAGGGCTACACCCTCTCGCAGCTCAACCTTGACAATAACACCACCCTCAAGCAACTCGATATGCAGGAGCAGATGCTCGAGCACGCTGTGAAGATTACCAAGCTTGCCAATGTGCCTTCACTCTCGCTCTCGGCTGCATATCTCTACACAGCGCTGGGCAACGACGGCAAGTTCTTCAAGAAGGAGGCGTGGAACCCATACTCTTATGCAGGCTTGCAGCTCAATATTCCGATCTTTGCAGGTTGCAAGCGTCGTAATGCAACGCGTGAGGCTAACCTCAACCTTGCAAACCTTCAGCTTCAGCGCGAGAATGTGGAGCGTCAGCTGCGTGTGGGTATTGTTCAGTACCTCAACAATATGCAGGCAAGCGTCAAGAAGTATCACGCTTCGGCTGCAACCGTAAATCAGGCACAGCGTGGCTACGATATATCAGTTAAGCGCTACGATGTAGGTCGCGGTACTCTGGTAGATATCGACAACTCGCAGGTGGCACTCACCCAGGCCGAGATGAGCCGCAACCAATCAATCTACAACTTCCTTACAGCTAAGGTTTCGCTCGATAAGGTGTTGGGTAACTTTGAATTTTAATCTGCAAATAATAAAAAATAGAGATATATGAAGACTATTAATCTTTCGCTGCTTGCCTTGTCGGCATTTGTGGCACTTGGCTGCTCTTCAAACAAGAGCGCAAAAACTACCGAGGCTGTAGCTCAGGTAGAACTTCCAAAGGTAGAGGTTGAGGCTGTAGCTGCCCGTGATGTAGTGCAGCAGGTTGTCTTTACAGGTAATGTTGAGGCTGAGGTGGTTAACAACATCGCTCCACAGGCTCCACGCCGTATCACCGATATCCGTTTTGATGTGGGTGACCGCGTAAAGAAGGGCGACCTTTTGGTTAACCTTGAGAACTCGGCTTTGGTGCAGACTAAGGCTCAGATGGATAACGCAAAGATTGAGTACGACCGTACTGACGAACTCTATAAGATTGGTGGTGCGTCAAAGTCGGAGTGGGACTCTCGCCGTTTGCAGTATGAGGTGGCTAAGGCCTCTTATGAGAACTTGCTTGAGAATACAACCCTTGTGGCTCCAATCTCAGGTATTGTAACGGCTCGCAACTACGATAAGGGCGATATGACCGGCGGTCTTCCGGTGCTTGTTATCGAGCAGATTACCCCTGTAAAGATTATGATTAACATCTCGGAAAACCTCTTTGCTCGCGTACGCAAGGGTATGAAGGTAAATGTTGCTCTTGAGGCTTATGGTGACGAGGAGTTTGCAGGCTATATCTCTCGCATCTATCCTACCATCAACAACGCTACCCGCACATTTGCTGCCGAGGTAACCCTTCCAAACAAGGATGAGCGTGTTCGTCCGGGTATGTTTGCCCGCGTAACACTTCCTTATGGCAAGAACCTCCGCGTTGTATGTCCTGACCGCGCCGTAAACAAGCTTATGGGTAGCGGTGACCGCTATGTATATATTCTTGAGGCTGACGGCACTGTGCGTTACTCAAAGGTTGAGCTCGGTCGTCGTATGGGCAGCGAGTGGGAGATTATCTCAGGCGTAGAGAATGGCCAGAGCGTTGTAGTTAAGGGCCACACAGCTCTTACAAATGGTTGCAAAGTAGAGGTTGTAAATAAATAGAGAATAGAAGATGAATATCTATAAAACAGCAGTCAATAACCCGATTACGACGATACTTGTCTTTGTCGCCGTTGCGCTGTTCGGTATCTTCTCGCTCGTAAAGTTGCCTATCGACTTTATGCCGCGAATTGATACGCCATATATTATGGTTATCACAGCCTACCCGGGTGCAAGTGCAGAGGATATCGAGGAGAACATCTCCAAGCCTATGGAGAACTCGCTTAATGGTGTTGAGAACCTCAAGCATATATCCTCAAAATCAAAGGAGAATATCTCGGTTGTATTCCTTCAGTTTGAGTATGGTACCGATTCGGATGTTGCAACAAACGATGTTCGTGACAAACTCGATATGGCGAAGAACAACCTCCCTGATGAGGCAAATAACCCAATTCTGTTTAAGTTCTCGACCGATGAGATGCCTATTATGTTGCTCTCGGTTAAGGCAAATGAGAGCTGGAGCGGCCTTTATAAGATTATCGACGAGCAGGTGGCAACACCGCTGGCTCGTGTTAGTGGTGTAGGTACTGTGTCGGTGCAGGGTATTCCTGAGCGTCAAATTCAGGTATATTGCGACCCTTACTCTATGGAGGCGTACGGTATGACTATCGAGGGCATCGCCCAGACTATCTCTGCCGAGAACCGCGCTATCCCTGGCGGTCAGATCGATATCGGCTCAAACACCTTCTCTATGCGTGTGGATCAGGAGTTCACATCGGTTGAGGAGCTCAAAAACCTCGTTGTAGGTACACGCGGTGGCGTAAATATCTACTTGCGCGATGTGGCATCGGTTGAGGATACCGAGCAGGAGCGTACTCAGGAGGTTTATAACAACGGCGAGCGTACAGGTTTGATGGTTATTCAGAAGCAGACAGGTGCTAATGCGGTTGCTATCTCTAAGGATATTATGGAGGAGTTGGAGGATATTATACCGACCCTGCCTTCGGATATCCGTATCACAAAGGTTGTCGATACTGCCGATAACATCCTCGATACCGCATCATCGTTGGTTGATACCATTATGGTGACCTTTATCGTGGTAATGTTCGTGGTAATGCTGATGCTTGGCCGTTGGAGAGCGATGTTTATCATCATTATGACCATTCCAATCTCAATGCTCTCGGCGCTGATTTACCTTCTCTTTACCGACCAGTCGCTCAATGTGGTGACAATGTCGTCACTCTCAATATCTATCGGTATGGTTGTGGATAACGCTATTGTGGTGTTGGAGAATATCACAAGCCATGTAGATAGAGGCTCGCGCGTAAAGCAGGCTGCAATCTTTGCAACTAAGGAGGTGGGTCTGTCTATCATCGCCTCAACATTGACCACTCTGGCTGTGTTCTTGCCGCTTACAATGATTGAGGGTATGGCGGGTGTGATGTTTACCCCAATGGGTTGGATGGTTACAATCACCCTGACTGTATCTATGGCAGCAGCGTTGACCTTCACCCCTGTACTCTGCTCTCTTATTATGAAGCAGAACCCTAAAAAGTCGAGAATACAGAAGTATGTCGATGCGGGTATGGGCTGGATAGACGATATCTACGAGAAGGCTCTGTATTGGTGCGTAACACACCGCAAGACATTCATCGTGGGTGCGTTGGCTCTCTTTGTCGGTACATTTGTCCTTATCGCTCCAAAGGTTAAGACCGAGTTCTTCCCTATGCAGGATAACGGCCGTATCGCAGTAAAGGTTAAGCTCCCTGTAGGTACTCGTCAGGAGGTTACACGCGATGTTGCACTGCGTATCAGCGAGCAGTTTAAGCAGAACTATCCGGAGATTACCGTACTCAATGCCTCTCTTGGTGTGGCAGATACCGACAACGCCTTTGCCTCTATTCAGGAGAACGGTACTCACTATATCTCGTTCAATATCACTCTGCTCCGTAAGACAGAGCGTGAGCGTAGCCTTGCTCAGATTGGTGACCTTATGCGTAAGGATCTTGACGGCTATGCCGAGATCCGTTCCTATGAGGTTGTTGAGACCGGTCAGGGTGGTGGTGCCGGTGGCCGTAGTAAGGTAGATATTGAGCTCTATGGCTACGATTTTGCCGAGACCGACCGCATTGCCCTTGAGATTAAGGAGGCTATGCTTTCTGTGGAGGGTTGTACCGAGGTTACAATCTCGCGTGATGAATATACTCCTGAGTATCAGGTTGTCTTTGACCGTGAGAAGTTGGCTATGCACGGCCTTAATGTAACTACTGCGGGTACCTTCCTTCGTAACCGTGTCAATGGTGCTACTGCCTCTTACTTCCGTGAGGAGGGTGAGGAGTACGACATCCTTGTTCGCTACCAGCGCAAGTATCGTGAGTCTATTGAGGAGATTGAGAACATCACTCTCTATAGCTCTACAGGTCAGGCACTTAAGGTGCGCGATGTGGCTAAGGTTGTGGAGAGTCAGACTCCGCCTTCAATCGACCGTAAGGACCGCTCTCGTTATGTGAAAGTTTCGGGCTCTGTGGGTAATGGATACGCTATGTCTGATGTCGTTGGCGGTACTGTTGCCAAACTCAATAAGATGCACTTCCCTGCAGGTATTACCTGGGAGATTGGTGGCTCTTATGAGGATCAGATGGATACCTTCATCGATATGGGTATGCTCCTTGTGCTTATGGTTATCCTCGTGTTTGTGATTATGGCGTCGCAGTTCGAGTCACTCAGCTATCCGTTTGTAATTATGTTCTCGCTCCCATTTGCTGTTGTGGGTGTATTGCTCGGCTTGTGGATGACAGGCACAGCATTGGGCGTTATGGGTCTGCTCGGTGTGCTTATGCTGGTAGGTATCGTGGTAAATAACGGTATCGTGCTTGTGGACTACACCCGACTGCTTATTGGTCGAAATATGCCGCTTATTGAGGCTGTTGTTGCGGGTGGTCGCTCGCGTCTGCGTCCAATCCTTATGACTACCGCTACCACCGTTTTGGGTATGGTGCCTATGGCTGTTGGTAATGGTGTTGGTTCGGAGATGTGGAACTCTATGGGTATGACCGTGGCTTGTGGTTTGACCTTCTCGACCCTTGTAACCCTCTTCCTTATCCCTGTTTTGTTCACTTGGCTTACTGACCGCCAGATGCGTCGTGCAGCCAAGAAGGCTCAACTTAATGCTTAATTGAAAAAATTATGAAAGCTATATTTATTTCTTGTAATCAGGCACTCTATGATGAGGTGCAGCAGAAGATGGCGAGCCTCGGTGTGCGTGGATATACCTCGTGGGAGGAGCTTATGGGTGCCGGTATGGCAACAGGCGAGCCCCACTTGGGCTCAACCACCTGGCCTACATTGAACTCGGCTATCCTCACTTTCGTTGAGGATGATAAGTGCCAGCCGCTCTTGGCTCAGCTTAAGCAGCTGGATGAGGCTAACTCCCAGCTCGGTCTCCGTGCCTTCTGGTGGGAGGTTGGTGGAACACTCTAATCACTCTATAATCAGAAAAATGGTCGTCACATATTGTGGCGACCATTTCTGTTTGGTTAAATATCTTTGCCAAATACCCAGCGGCGTTTGTGTAGCTCCTTTTCAAATGGACGCCACATAGCCTGCACCTTTTCGTTGCTCTCAAGGTTGGCATTTGTCTCGGCATACTTAAAGCCCATTGCCCTATATCGGTCTATCAGGTCGTAGAACATTAGCGAGTTGACGCCGCAGTTCTGGTAGTCGGGGCGTACGCCGATAAGTAACAAATCGAGCGTATCTGAGCGCTTGAAGAACATAGCCTTGATTAGATGCCACCATCCAAACGGGAATAGTTCGCCATTGCACTTTTGTAGAGCCTCGGATAGCGACGGTATAGATGCTCCTGCGGCAACAAGCTCGCCCTCGGCATTCTCAATAAAGGTCAACATTCGGGTGTCAACAAGGCTCAAGTACAAATCGACATAGCTGTCAATCTGCTTAGGTGAGAGCAGCGAGTAGCCATAGAGGTTGCAGTAGGTCTGGTTTATCAGCTCAAAGAACTTCTGGCCGTAGTTGCTGCGCATTATCTGGCGACGGGTCAGTTTGCGAATGGTGAGGTTGTAACGCTCCATAACCGTCTCGGCAATCTTAGCATAGCGCTCAGGAACTTGGTCGGGAATGGTTATGCGATACTCCACCCAGCCGGTCTCTTTGGTGTAGCCCAGCTGCTTGAGGTGCTCGGGGTAGTAGGGGTGGTTGTAGATTAGCGCCATAGTGCTTAGGCGGTCAAAACCCTCAACCAACATACCCTCAGGGTCAAAGTCGGTAAAACCCAACGGGCCTACAATCTGCTCCATACCGTGAGCCTTGCCAAACTGAGCCACCGCGTCTAATAGGGCAGAGCTGACCTCGATGTCGTCAATAAAATCTATCCAGCCAAAGCGCACCTGCTTGGCTTTCCAACGCTCGTTGGCCTTGTGGTTGATTATGGCGGCTACGCGACCTACAGCCTCGCCATCTTTGTAAGCCATATATAGCTCCGTGTCGCAGAACTCATAGGCTCCATTCTTACTCTTGTCAAATGTGGCTAATTCGTCAAAGACTATTGACGGAACATAGTACTTGTTTCCTTTGTAAAGGTTGTTGGCAAAACGAACAAACTTCTTAAGCTCCGCTTTGCTCTCAACGCGCTTAATTGTGACAGACATAATAGTTTGAGTTGGTGTGCAATAATACAAAGGTAGCAATTTTTTGCAAAAAATGTCCTGTTTGGTCACATAAATCTCAATTTTAGTCTTTTTTGTGCTTAGTGTCATTAGTTGGCACACCCCCTCAATACCTTTGTTCAAAAACGGAGGGAAACTATGAATGGAACTATAGCACTAAATAGCGAACTTATGCAAAACAAAGTCTTTGACTATGCCGAGCGATTTAAGCTCTACATCCTGCTCCTTCTTCTCGCCTCGCCTCAACAAGTCCCTGCTGATAATACCTCCACGCGCCCACAGGTCATCACCTCAACCTCTAAACTCTCCACCCTCTCCTCCCTTACGCCCAAGCAAGTCCGTAATGCCTTGCGCGCCCTTCAGAAGAGTGGTTTAATTGAGGTTGTTACATCGCATCGGAATACCACAATCTTATTTTAGCGTGAAATTTTAGCGTGAAAAGGGGCATACCTGCTTCCGCTAACAAAATATGCCCGCAATGGGCAGTACGATTAGTACAGCCCATCGCGTTCAATTTTGCCGAGCGTTGCATCTAACCCCTTTTGACGCTAAAA
>JAFNYE010000140.1 GCA_017383345.1 Alistipes sp.
ATATTATGATTGCTAAATTGCTCTTGACACAATTTGAAAGTTTTGTAACTATTGTTGTAATCTTCTTTAGCGTTGTAAACAATAGCTAATTGCCTGTATAATAGTGGTGTTAACTTTGTATAGTTATCTCTGCTTTGTGTAATTGCAGCTTTAAGTTGATTAATACTTTGGTCGTATTTGTTTAAACAATAAAGAATGTAACCTAATTCATATAGTTGAAATATTTGGTGTTGTTGTAGATCAATATTCTTATAAAAGTTAAATGATTTCACTGCATACTCGTAAGCCTTTTTATAATTGTATGAAGTGTAGTACATCTGCCCCAACTTTGAGCATAGTAACCCTTTTAGGTAGTTGTCGTCCACCTGGTCGAGATATTGCGCAGCATCGAGGAATGACAGGGTTGCGGCAAGGTTGTCGCCTGCGTTCTCTTGAGTGCGGCCGAGGTAGTAATATGCCCTCATACGCTGCTCAGGCGAGCCTTTGTGGTCGTAATATTGGGTGGAGAAACGGATTAGCGAGTCGGCGGCGATGTCGATATAGTTTTTGTCCAACGCTATAGAATATAGTAGCCCATATCTTGCTCTGCGCTCGGGCAGAACGATGGCTATTTTGCGAATAGAACGCATAGTGTTCAGCGCCGAGTCAGGGGCGTTGGATAGCTGCCTTTCGGCATTATCCATAATCTGCTCAGCCTTAAAAATCTGACAACTGCACATCAGCGCGCACAACGCAATAAATATCGCTCTAACCATACCTAATCTTGAAAATCATTGTAAAGGTAGTCAAAATTAGTCAAAAATTGCGCGATTGCCAAAAAATAGTTATCTTTACACAGTACTAATTAAATTATCAGAGGTGCAAGAGCGTCAAAAACAGATATACAGAGTTACAATAGTTGGCAGTGTTGTCAATTTGTTATTGGTTGTCTTTAAGTTTATTGCGGGTATATTGGGTCGCAGTACGGCTATGATTGCCGATGCAGTTCATTCGTTGTCAGACTTCGTTACCGATATTGTGGTTATAGTCTTTGTGCGCATTTCGGGTAAGCCTGCAGATGAGTGTCATGACTATGGGCACGGCAAGTTTGAGACTTTGGCTACAGTTATTATTTCGCTTGCCCTTTTTGCTGTAGGTGTGGGTATTTTAGTTGGTGGAGTAAAAGATATTGCAGCAGTAATCAATGGTGCAATACTTCCCAAACCAAGCATAATAGCATTAATTGCTGCCGCGGTGTCAATATTAGCAAAGGAGCTGCTATATCGCTATACGGTTAAGGTTGGTCGCAAAATAGAGTCTCAGACCGTTGTGGCCAATGCGTGGCATCATCGTAGTGACGCCTTTTCATCAATCGGTGTGCTTTTAGGTATTGCGGGAGCTATGGTTTTAGGTGATAGGTGGAGTGTGCTTGACTCTATTGCTGCGGTTGTTGTTAGTGTGTTTATTCTAAAGGTTGCTATAGATTTGCTCAAACCTTGCCTTGAGGAGTTATTGGAGCGCTCATTGCCTAAGGAAGTGGAGGAGCAAATTCTGGAGATTATACTTTCGGTCGATGGAGTTACTTCACCACACCATCTGCGCACTCGCCGTATTGGAAGCAATTACGCTATAGAGGTGCATATCCGTATGGATGGCAATATGACACTTCACGAAGCACACAAGGTTACAACAACCGTAGAGCAGCGTCTCAAGCAATATTTTGGCCCTAATACGCACGTTGGCATTCATACAGAGCCTGTAAAATAGAGCCGAAAGGTGGTTGTTCTCTATATGTGATTGGCTACTGCGCAGACTATGTCTGCTTCGTTTACGCCCATCCCCAGCCTCGCCGACCGGCTCCTTGCAAAGATTGAAAGACACAAATTGGAGAGTTTTTGCTTTGGAGTGATTGGCTACTGCGCAGACTATGTCTGCTTCGTTTACGCCCATCCCCAGTCTCGCCGACGGGCTACTTACAAAGATTGAAAGACACAAATTGGAGAGCTTTCGCTTTGGAGCGATTGGCTACTGCGCAGACTATGTCTGCTCCGTTTACGCCCATCCCCATTCTCGCCGACGGGCTCCTTGCAAAGATTGAAAGTAGCATAGCTACTCATTTCTTTGTTGCAATACGCTTGGCGTGAACAAGTTCCCTCGCTTATTGCAACAAAGAAAGTCTTGCAAATTGCAAGACTTTCAATCTTTGCGGAAAGGAGGGGATTCGAACCCCTGAAACGCTTTTGGCGTTTACTCGCTTTCCAGGCGGGCCAGTTCAACCACTCCTGCACCTTTCCGTAACGGCTGGCAAATATAGGGCATTTTTTCAAATCGAACAACTTTTTTATCCGTTTTGAAATAATTTATCCTCGAATTGCTATATTTGCAATCATTAAGTATGATTTATGAAAACGGGAAATTCAATATTCGGTCATATTGCCTGCTTTACGGCATACCTTATTTTTGGTCTTAACATCGTGGTATGCAAGGACTTGACCACAAGTGGCATTATATCACCCATATCACTTTTCTTTTTACGGTCGGTAGGTGCGGGAACGCTATTTTGGCTTATATCGCTCTTTATGCCTTGTCAGAGAGTAGAGCGTTCGGACTTCCCGAAATTTATCGTAGCGTCGTTGTTGGGCTTCTTTTTGACGCAGATATTTTTTCTGATGGCAATTTCGCGAATTACGCCGATGGATTGCTCGATTATAACTTCATTGTCACCAATTTACACTATGTTCATTGCGGCTTATGCTCTCAAAGAGCCATTGTCAGTAAAGAAAATTGGCGGAGTAGTATTAAGTTTATGCGGTATAGTATATCTTATCCTTAATAGCGTTGGCTCTGCGTCAGCCGTGACTCAGACCACCCCGTTGGGAGTGTTGTTGATGATTGGCAACTCTTTGTGTTTCTCTCTCTATCTTGGTATTTTTAAGCCAACTATAGCCAAATATTCAGTTATAACATTTATGAAGTGGATATTCCTCTTCTCGTCATTACTTTCGCTACCATTTGCATTTAGTGAGGTTACAACTATTGATTGGCAGTCTCTATCAGGGGCGTTTATAGCTGAGCTGGCGTTCTTGATTATTTGCGCAACATTTGTTACATACCTGCTTATACCGATAGGTCAGAAAATTCTTCGTCCAACTCTTGTGAGTATGTACTCCTATGTTCAACCGATAGTGGCAATTGTTGTAAGTATTTGTGTGGGTATGGATACTCTCACTTGGCA
>JAFNYE010000141.1 GCA_017383345.1 Alistipes sp.
ACATATAGAGTTGCAGCAGAGCGCAATTTGGAGGTTATAGACGCCACCTGCCCCGTTGTTGCTGCTCTCCAGCGTCGCGTTAAGAGTGCTTACGAAAAGATGCAGAGCGTAGGTGGCACGGTTGTTATCTTGGGCAAGCGTGGTCACGCAGAGGTGGTTGGCCTTATCGGACAGGTTGATCAAAAGGCTGTGGTGGTGGAGAATGAGGTGGATTTACAGCAGATTGATTTCACTAAACCTATCTATTTCCTCTCGCAGACAACCCAGTCGGTGGCTCTGTTTAATACCTTGTGTGATTCTATGCGTCAGCGACTTGCCAACCCCGATATGCTTACCGTCGATGATACTATCTGCCGTCGTGTATCTTCGCGCGAGAGTCACTTAAGGGAGTTTGCCCGCAGTTGGGATGTTATAATCTTTGTCTGTGGTCGCAAGTCGAGCAATGGAAAGGTGCTGTTTGAGATATGCAGGAGCGAAAATGAGCGCTCATACAATATTGAGGAGGCGTCGGAGATTGACCCCCAATGGTTTGTAGGTGCGCAGAGTGTTGGCGTGTGTGGTGCAACCTCTACGCCACTATGGTTAATGGAAAATGTTGCTAAAGTGTTAGAAAATCTATGAAAAAGTATCTATTAAGAAGTCTGAAATATTTTGTCACCTTCTGCGTTCTATTGGTGGCACTCATTTGGCTGAAGATAACCTATGAGAAGCTACCCGTAACATTTGTGGGTATGTTGGAGATATATTTCTCGGCGTGGAATGGTTGGGCTATGGCTGCAACGATAGTGGTACTCTCGGCAACCTATCCCATTTTCGGCTTTGTTAACCGCTTGGTTGAGGCTGATATAGTAGCCGACCGTCAGCAGATTGATGCAGCAATGGAGGCTTCGGGTCTTGTGTTGACTAAGGCGGGAGAGGGATATCTCCTATATCGTGCTACAGGGCTACAGCGTCTGACCCTTATCTTTGAGGATGAGGTGCGCGTGGAGCAGTCGGGTACACAAATTGTTATTTCGGGTCATCGTCGTACTGTTGTTCGCGCAACAATACGATTGGAGGGATATTTGACACATAAAAGAAGATACAATGAGTAAGAAGAGTCTTTGCACAACCCTTGCCCTTGTTTTGGTTGTTGCTGTTTTAATTTTTGGCAAACGCAACGACTTGGGCTTAGGTCGCAATATGGAGATGATGGTCAACCTTATGGGCGTTGTCTCTCAGGAGTATGTCGATACCGTTGGTGCTGATAAAATTATGCGCCACGCAGCTGACGGCATTATGCGTAACCTTGACCCCTATTGCACCTACTTGTCGGAGGAGGATATGAAGGAGTTTCGCACCCTTACCACAGGTAAATATGGCGGTATCGGTGCCGTTATTCGCCAGGATAGCAGCTCTGTTCGTATAGCCGAGCCATATAAGGGCTCTCCTGCCGATTTGGCGGGGCTGAAGATTGGCGACAAGATTGTGGCTATTGATGGCCAGAGCGCAATAGGAATGAAGACCTCGGATGTGAGCGACCGCCTTCGAGGTGAGCCCAATACCACCGTGCGCGTAACTGTTGAGAGTGTTATTGACGGTCAAAAGCACGAACATAAAATTCGCCGTCAGCGCATCTCAATCCCGAGCGTAAGCTATGTTGGTTATGTTGCTCCGGGTGTGGGTTATATCATCCACTCCGACTTTACTGACGACTGCTATGACTATATGCGTCAGGCTATCGAAACACTTCAAAGTCAGGGTAAGCTGGAGGGGCTAATCCTCGACTATCGTACTAATGGCGGAGGAGTACTTCAGAGTGCTGTTAAGGTGCTTTCACTCTTTGTGCCTAAGGGTACTAAGGTTGTTGAGATGAAGGGCCGCGTGCAAGAGGAGTGTAAAACATTCGTTACCGAGCACGAGCCATTGTTGCCAACTATTCCGCTTGTTGTCCTTATTGGCGAAAATAGTGCATCGGCAGCCGAGATTGTGTCAGGCGCTTTGCAAGATCTCGATCGTGCTGTTGTTATGGGTAGCCGCAGCTTCGGTAAGGGTCTTGTGCAGTCCACAATACCGTTGGGTTATGGAAGTTTTGCCAAGATTACCACGGCTAAGTACTATATCCCGTCGGGCCGTTGTATTCAGGCGGTGCGTTACTCTCAGGATGGTCGCGCCGAGAATGTTCCTGACTCGCTTATCAGACAGTATTCTACAGCTGCGGGCCGTAAGGTCTATGATGGTGGTGGCATTATGCCGGACCGCAAAGTTGCACCCGATTATGTCAGCTCATTTGCTGTAACGCTCTACCTTATGGGTATTATTGACGACTTTGGCGACGATTACTACCGCCGTCACCATAGCGATACAATCGACCCGTCAACCTTCACGATTACCGATGAAGATTATGCCGATTTTGCCCGATTTATTGAGAATATAGATATTCCGTATAAGTCCGACTCGCGTACGGCTGTTGATAAGTTGCGCAAGGCTCTGTCGAAGGAGCGCTATGCCGACAAGCAGATCACTGAGGCTATGGCTGTTATCGAGAAGAGCCTTAAGGATGACAAGTTGAGCAATCTTCAGACCTACAAGAGCGAGATTGTGCAGACAATCAATGCCAATATTGTGTTGCGCTATGGCTATGCCGAGGCAAGAACGATTAATGGTTTCAATTACGATAAGGGTCTTAAGGCTGCAATAAAGATGCTCTCTAATCCGGCTGAGATGGAGCGCATATTGAAACATCAGGATACCTCACGCAAGTAGTATGAATCTAAACAGAGTACGCAAAGGTTTAACCCGTAGTGGTCGCACCATTCTCCTGGTTTTGGGTCTGGTGATAATCTCTGTGTCCCTGTTTATTACCTACCAAATGGCGGAGACCCTTCGTATCAAGGAGCGTCACGATGTGGAGTTGTGGGCCGCCGCAATGGAGCGTGTTAACCGTGAGGCTATGGGTGACTATATGTCTGACCCGCTGGTCTCTTCTATTATCAACAACCGCAACAACATACCCTTTATTATTACCGACGAAAATCTGCGTGTTGTCTCCTACCACCTTATACCGGAGGAGATTATAAGAGATACTGAGCGTCTGCGTATAACTCTCGACCGTATGGCGAGCCACAATATGCCTATCATTGTGCGCTTTTGGTGGACGGCAGAACATAACCACATCATATTCTATGGCCGAAGCTCTACGCTGATGATGCTCTACATCTTCCCATTTGTGCAGATGCTGGTTATTATCGGCTTTGTGGTGATGCTCTTTGTTGCCTTCCGCTCCTCGCGTCAGGATGAGCAAAACCGCGTATGGATAGGTCTTACCAAGGAGACGGCGCACCAGCTCGGAACACCCACTTCGTCGCTTTTGGGTTGGATTGAGTACCTGCGTGAGCAGAGTGTTGACCCTATGGTTGTTGAGGAGATGGAGAAGGATTTGGCTCACCTGCGTAAGATTGTCGATCGTTTCTCTAAGATTGGTTCCGATACGCCACTTGAGCCGGCTAATGTCAACGAGGTTGTTGGCGGCTGCGTTATGTACTTCCGTAAGCGTATTCCGCGAAATGTAACTCTCGATTATAACGGCTTTGCAAGCGATCGTGTGCAGGCAATGCTCAATACGGCGCTCTTTGAGTGGGTGGTTGAGAACTTGCTCAAAAACTCGCTCGATGCCCTTCAGGGCCACGGAGCTATCAATGTTCACATAAGTGCTAATGATAAGAGTGTGATGATAGATGTTTCCGATACGGGTAAGGGTATCGCCAAATCAAATTGGAAAACCATCTTCGAGCCTGGCTTTACCACTAAAACTCGAGGCTGGGGTTTGGGTCTGTCTCTTTCGCGACGCATCGTTGAGGAGTATCATCACGGAAAGATAGCCGTCGTAGAGTCGGTTATCGGTAAAGGTACAACTATCAGAATAACCCTTAAACGCATCTTTGTCTAATGCAGTTGCCTACATTGCATAATATAGCCTCTCCTGAGCAGGCCTTTGGTACGCTTTCGACTCTTGTTGAGAGCAACGCTGCCACTACGGGCTTTGATAAGGCGATTTTTGGTGCGCCCTATCAGATAGCTGTAGCGGCCATAGGTTTGGTCTATATAGTTATTTTGGTGCGTTATTGGGACTTTTTGCGTTACTTTACCCTTAGCGCAATAGGGTTCAAAGGCTCTAAGCGCGATAAGGCACATATCAACCCCGGAGAGCAGACCAATATAGAGGTTGTGATGTTTATTCTGGGTCTTATTTTGTCTGCCCTTTGTGCTGTGCGCATTGTTGGATTGTGGTATCCGCATCTGCTTGACGGCATAGAACCTCAAAATGTATTTTGGAGCATCGGAGGCCTTGTTGTCGTTGTGGTGGTGCTTTTGTTCTGCTTCCAGTTTGGGGTAACATTTTTGGCGTCGATTGTCTGTCAACGCCCCGATATAGGTCGTAACCTCATTATCTCCAAGCTGCTCTATGTAGCTGTTGGTCTGGTCGTTATTACCCCCTTTACTTTGCCATTCCTGCTTTCGACTCATCCTGTTGCAATGGTGGGCCTTTGGAGTATGATTGTACTGCTTGCTGTGTGCGCCATAATCTTTGTCAAAGAGACATTTTTTTTCTTTGTGTCGCAAAAAATTTCAATTTTGCATTGGTTTTTGTATCTTTGCGCCCTGGAAATTTTCCCACTATCTCTGATCCTTGCGCCAATATTGCGCTGAGAGTAGCTGTGGAAGGGATTTTATAAATTATGGCAGAGATCAAACGCATTTTAGTGTCGCAGCCAAAACCTGCGATTTTTGAGAAATCACCCTTTTTTGAGTTGGCAAATAAATTCCAGCTTGAGATTGACTTCCGACCACTTATTCAAGTTAAGGGGGTAACATCAAAGGAGTTTCGTTCACAACGAGTAGATATACTCGCTCATACAGCGGTAATCTTTACCTCTCGAACAACAATTGACAGCTTCTTCCGTATCTGCGAGGAGGCGCGTATTACAGTACCTGAAACAATGAAATACATCTGCTCAACCGAGGCTATTGCCCTCTATTTGCAGAAGTATATTGTCTATCGCAAGCGCAAGATATCGTTTGCTGACGGCTCATTTACAGGTATTATGGAGCAGATTGTAAAACACAAGGAGGAGAAACTGCTCCTCGCTCTTAGTGAGCCACATAAGCCGGAGATACCCGATGGCCTTACTCGCCTGAATATCAACTACACTCCGGTAATCCTTGCCCGTACCGTTGCCAGCGATATTGAGGCTGAGGATCTTATGCAGTACGATATGTTGCTGCTCTACTCTCCGTGGGATGTTAAGGCTCTGTGCGAGAAACTTACTCCGGAGCAGATGCCTGTTGTCAGCACCTTTGGCGAGGGTACCCTGCGCGTTGCGGCTGAGAACCACCTGCCCGTTAAAGCCTCGGCGCCAAGCCCTGTAGCTCCATCGTTGGCTAAGGCTGTAGATCTCTATATTACCGATGTTTTGGCCGGTAAGGAGGTCGAGGATGTTGAGTTTGAGGAGAACGAGCAGAACGAGGAGTTCTTGCGCACCCAGCAGAGCAAGCTGGCTAAAAAGAGTCGCACCCGCAAAAAGGCTTAAACAATGAATAGCTTGACAAAGTCGGAGCGATTGCACTCTTTTGGTGCTATCCGCAGACTCTTCAAAGAGGGTCGTAGCGGCTTTGTCTATCCATTTAGATATATGGTATATACAGAGGAGGCGCCTCAGACAGAGGTTGCCCTCCTCTTTTCTACTCCTAAAAAGTATCATAAGCGCGCCAATAAGCGTAATGCTCTGCGCCGCCGTATGCGCGAGGCCTACCGCCTGAATAAATCACTTATTGTGGAGGCCGCTCCCAACTTGCGCGTGGAGTTGGCTATAGTCTATTCCACCAAGACCGTTCACGACTATAAAATCATCGAAAATGGAGTCAAGAGAGTTCTTCAACAGGTTGCTCAGAGCCTGTAAGCGTATCCTTGCGCTCCCACTTATCGCCCTTGTGAGATTTTACCAACTCTGCATCTCACCACTCAAACCACCCACCTGTCGTTTTACACCTACCTGCTCCCAATATGCCCTTGAGGCATTGAAAAAGTATGGCCCCCTCAAAGGTAGCTACCTCGCTCTCAAGCGTATCTTGAAGTGTCATCCGTGGGGTGGGTCGGGGTATGATCCGTTACCATAAGATTTCTGATGACAAATTATTTTAGCGTGATAGAGGCGTATTTACAGCCTTCCTATGTTTTGAGGCTGATGGTCACATACGCTTTACACTAAAATTGTGTGAGAAGAGATATTGAAGGAGTTCGTGGCGATGAAAAGGGGGGGGTGGGGGAAATGTCAACGACAACACAAGGTGCAATTAAATGGGAAACGAGCCTTCATAAAGGCATCTGTGAACAATGTTTCAACAAAATTTACCCAAAATATTTGCCGTTTCCAAATTTAATTGTACCTTTGCACCCTGCAAGGGCGAATTATGCGCTCTAAGGTTGTAGAAATTTAGAACAAAACAATAAAAACGATACGACTATGGCAATGAAGAGAACTTATCAGCCTTCTCGTCGCAAGAGAATCAACAAGCACGGATTCCGTGCGAGAATGGCAACTGCTAATGGCCGCAAGGTTTTGGCAGCGCGTCGTGCAAAGGGACGCAAGAAGTTGACTGTATCTGACGAGGCTACATTCAAGTACAACTAAAAGTGTCTTAACTTTAGTACAGCATACAACCAATCCTTCATAGGGTTGGTTTTGCTGTTTTTGGGCATAGGCAAGCTGTGCAATCAGCACAAATGTTATTATTTCCATCTTTGGGATAAGATTTTTACAAATTATTTGTACCTTTGCGTTTTAGAACGAAAAAATATATAAAACTAAGAATATATGGCAGTTGAATTGAAAGATTTGACCAAGTCGGAGGATAACTACTCACAGTGGTATAACGATTTGGTTGTCAAGGCGGGACTTGCTGAGAATTCGGCAGTTCGCGGTTGTATGGTTATCAAGCCTTACGGTTACGCTATTTGGGAGAAGATGCACGAGGTGCTTGACGGTATGTTCAAGGCTACCGGTCACCAGAACGCATACTTCCCTCTCTTTATCCCTAAGTCGTTCTTCTCTCGTGAGGCGAGCCATGTTGAGGGTTTTGCCAAGGAGTGTGCTGTAGTTACTCACTACCGCCTCAAGAATGACCCTGAGGGTAAGGGTATTGTTGTTGATCCTGAGGCTCGTTTGGAGGAGGAACTTATTGTTCGTCCTACATCAGAGACTATCATTTGGAACACATACAAGAATTGGATCACCTCATATCGCGACCTTCCAATCCTCTGCAACCAGTGGGCAAATGTTGTTCGTTGGGAGATGCGTACCCGTCTGTTCCTTCGTACCGCCGAGTTCCTTTGGCAGGAGGGCCACACCGCTCACGAGACCAAGGAGGAGGCTATTGAGGAGGCAACAAAGATGATTAATGTCTATAAGCAGTTTGCTGAGGAGTGGATGTGTGTGCCTGTTGTTGTAGGTCACAAATCTCCAAATGAGCGCTTTGCAGGCGCAGAGGATACACTTACTATCGAGGCTCTTATGCAGGATGGTAAGGCTCTGCAGAGTGGTACTTCTCACTTCTTGGGTCAGAACTTCGCTAAGGCTTTTGATGTAAAGTATGCCAACCGCGAGGGTAAGCTTGAGTATGTATGGGCAACCTCTTGGGGTGTATCTACTCGTCTTATGGGTGCGCTTATTATGGCTCACTCTGACAATAACGGTCTTGTGCTTCCTCCAAAGCTTGCACCTATTCAGGTTGTTATCGTCCCTATCTACAAGGGCGAGGAGCAGTTGGCTGCAGCACGCGCTAAGATGAACGAGATTGCCGACGGCCTCAAGGCTTTGGGTATCCGTGTGAAGGTTGACGACCGCGATAACCTCCGTCCTGGCTTCAAGTTCGCCGAGTATGAGCTCAAGGGTGTACCTGTACGCCTTGCTTTGGGTCAGCGTGACCTTCAGAATGGCACTATCGAGCTTGCTCGCCGTGACACCCTTACAAAGGAGACCGTTTCGCAGGAGGGTATTGTAGAGCATATTGCAGCTCTGCTTGACGAGATTCAGGCAAACATCTTTAAGAAGGCTCTCGACTATCGTAACTCAATGATTACCAAAGTTGACACTTGGGATGAGTTTGTTGAGGTGCTTAACAATAAGGGTGGTTTTATCTCTGCGCACTGGGATGGCACACCGGAGACTGAGCAGGCTATCAAAGATGCCACTAAGGCTACAATTCGTTGTATTCCTATCGACGCTGAGCCAGAGGAGGGCAAGTGTATATTCACAGGCAAGCCTTCACACTGCCGTGTACTCTTTGCAAAGAGTTACTAAGCCGCGGCAACGCTTACAAAGCATAAAATGATGAAAATAGCGACCTCGATGTTACATTTCGAGGTCGTTATTCGTTATATAGGCAGAACACCCAAACAAAAACGGTTTTGAAGAGTATAACAGAGCAATACACGGAGTTGATACTCTCGGTTAAGGATACGGTTTTCCGTCTGGCAAAAACCATTACGGCAAGTCGTGTTGAGGCTGAGGATATAACTCAGGATATATACGAAAAGGTCTGGAGGGCGCGCGATGCAGTACTCAACTCCTCCCACCCTCGCGCCTATGTGTGTCGTATGGCTCGAAACCTTGCCATAGATTGTACACGACGGCGTCGGGAGAGTGTCGAGATAACCGATAGGGTGGTTGAGGATGGCAATAAAACGGTCATTGTGGGCGATATGGCCGAACTTACAAAACAGATAATCTCTCGCCTGCCCGAGAAGCAACAAGCGGCAATACATCTGCGCGATGTTGAGGGGTATGAGATTGAAGAGATAGCCGAGGTGTTAGAGTGTGATCAGGTAAGTGTGAGAATGAATTTGTCAAGGGCGCGAAAGAGCGTTAGAGAACAATTGTTAAAGGCGTTGAAATATGGAACAGAGTAGAATAAGAGAGTTGCTTGACCTCTATTTTGAGGGACAAACCACATTGGAGCAGGAGCGAGCGATAAAGGACTTTTTTGCTACAACTCAGAATATTCCGGCAGACCTTGCGCCGTATAAGGCGATGTTTGCAGCCTTTGACGCCTCAGCTTTGGAGCGGAGTGATACAGTGGTGCCGCGAGTTGCATCACGCCCGGGCTGGCAGGTGTTGCTTGGTGGTATTAGCGCAATATCGGCTGCGGCGTGCCTGCTGTTGGCTCTCTTTATATGGTCGGATTATAGCGCTCCGAAGCCGTCAATAATATGTTATGTCGATGGTGTTGAGATAACCGATACGGATAGGGCTGTAGCGGAGGCTCAGAGAATATTGAGCGGCGTTAACAACGATGTGGAGTTGGCGATGGCTACAATTGAGAAGGTGAATATTTTTGAACTTAAATAAAACGGACTATGAAACAGATTTTAACAACATTGGTACTTATGGTGCTCTGCTTTTCAGCTTCGGCGCAGCAGAAGATAGCTCTCGATAATAGTGGTCAGAGTACTGTGACGGCAGAAAACGGCAACCTTGAGGTTAATGTTGCAGGTATGAGTTTCTCGCTTGCAGGTGGTGAAAATAAAACAACAAAGAGTAACAGCAAGGTAAAGTTTGATTTTGCAGGAGTAAATGCCTCTACAACAAACCACCTATCCCTCTTTGAGATAGGCTCAAACTTCGTTGTAAACACCGACTTTTCGGCTTATGATGCAGCTATGCAACAGGTGTTGGGCTTTACCAACCGCAAGTCGGTAAATGTTAACCTTAACCTGCTGACGATGAATGTGGCTCTGAACCCTAAAAAGACCCTCGGCTTTACATTGGGATTTGGTTTTGCTATGGAGAACTACTGCTTTGGCGATAAGGTGTCGCTCAAGTATGAGCAGGGTAGCTTTCAGATTGTTGAACTTGACCCGAGCATAAGAAAGTCAAAGCTGTCGATTGATTATATTCATATACCGCTACTCTTTGATTGGAACATCCGTAACAGCTTCTTTATCTCGGCAGGAGCAAACCTCGATATACTTATGGCTTCGCGTCTTGCCTATAAGAAACCCAAGACCAAGCTTGAGGAGCGCCTGCCGCTCAATCCGGTGCAGATTGGTGTAACCGCCCGAGTGGGATGGCGCAGAATATACGCCTATGTGAACTACTCATTGCTCAATATGTACAAGTCGTCAAGCCAGATATCGGCTAACAGAATGTCTGCGGGTGTAGGTTTTTACTTCTAAAGTTGTGAACTATGAAACGATTGATAATCTTTTTGCTCCTCTGTATGCCGTTGGTGGCATCGGCGCAGAAGGAGTCGTTGACAAAGGTGTATGACGCCTATCTCAACAAGCAAGGTTACACAACGGTTGAGTTGTCAAGAGATATGCTCAAAAGTATGGGCGTTAAGGATGGTATTAACCGTATGGTTGCCATTTCGACGGAAGAGGAGGCTCTCGTGCCTCAGTTTTGTCAAGATGTGGAGCAACATCTGACCCATCTCAAGCAACTCTTTGCCGTTACTAAGGATGGTAGGACTGTGCGCATCCTGACACGCTCTGATGAGAATGATAAGGTTGAGTATATGGCCATCTTTACGCGCTCGGAACAAAATGCGGTGTTGATTACTCTGGAGGGTAACGACATAAAAATCGACACAGCAATGTCAATGCTGGGTGGTAAAAAATAGCAGTGTTTATAATTTTTATGAAAATCTTTGACGGTTTTGGGCGCTAAATTGGTAATTTATAGTAACTTTGTAGCCAAAGAGACTAAATAATCAAAGATATGGAGGCTATTGTAAAGACAAATTTCAATTTTGAGGGTCAAAACAACCACTATGTAGGTAAGGTGCGCGATGTTTATAGCATCGATGGTGACTATCTTGTAATGGTCGTTTCAGACCGTATCTCTGCTTTCGATGTTGTGTTGCCTAAGGGTATTCCTTTCAAGGGTCAGGTGCTCAATCAGATTGCAGCTAAGTTCCTTGACGCTACTACCGACATCCTTCCAAACTGGAAAATCGCAGTTCCGGATCCAATGGTTACCGTTGGTCATAAGTGCGAGCCTTTCAAGGTCGAGATGGTTATCCGTGGTTACCTCTCAGGTCACGCGTGGAGAGAGTATAAGGCCGGCAAGCGCACCCTTTGTGGTGTAGAGATGCCTGAGGGTATGGTTGAGAACCAGAAGTTCCCTGAGCCAATCATCACCCCTACAACCAAGGCTGACGAGGGTCACGATGAGGATATCTCTAAGGAGGAGATTATCGCTCGCGGTATTGTTAGCCGTGAGGATTATGAGCAGCTTGAGGCTTACACACGCGCAATCTTTGCTCGTGGTACTGAGATTGCAGCTAAGATGGGTCTTATCCTTGTTGATACCAAGTATGAGTTTGGTAAGAAGAATGGCGTAATCTACCTTATGGACGAGATTCACACCCCTGACTCATCGCGTTATTTCTACGCTGAGGGCTATCAGGAGCGCCTTGCTGCAGGTGAGAAGCAGAAGCAGCTCTCTAAGGAGTTCGTTCGCGAGTGGCTTATGGCAAACGGCTTCCAGGGTCAGGACGGTCAGCAGGTGCCTGAGATGACTCCTGAAATTGTAGCCTCTATTACCGACCGCTATATTGAGCTCTACGAGAACATCACAGGCGAGAAGTTCGTTAAGGCTGAGTGCGAGGATGTTGCAGCGCGCATCGAGAAGAATGTGGCTGAGTTCCTCAAGACATTGTAAACAATTAATATTAAATTGCCTATGAAACATTAGTGTATTGAATATGCACACTTAAAATATTTGGAAAAGCGTTAGCTTTATTTCTTGCTGTTGAAACTTCGACAATTTCAAAGTGGCATACGAAATGAGGTTGATGTTCACGCTTATGGCGTGGGCTTCACTTGTATCATTTGTGCCACAGGTGGTCGAAGACCTCAACAGCAGATGAATAAGTTTTGTCCGCGCTTTTTTTTGTGTATATTCTTTGAGTTGTATGGACTGAGGGGTATCCGAAAAACCAAAAGAGTAGGAAGAATATTTTAATTTTAATTATATGAAGAAGTGTTATATCTTATTAGTATTGTTAGCGTGTTCGGTTTGCCATGTTATTGCCTCTAATATTATGATGGAAAGTCCGGTAAATAATAGTCCTACAGTTACAGAAGCAGGGGATGAATATATTTGTTCTCCAGCAGTTTATTTTTATGGGTCAGCTGCGACTGGTTGGTGCAAATCATCAATGCAGTTTTCACTATATAAAGATAATCTAGGGTATTTATATGTTGTTTATGACAGAACAGGAGCTCGTGTGGCAGTAGTAAAGAGTGGTGATAGATCGTTTCAATATGCGTTCTATTTTCACGGCTGGTTTTATTTTAACCTTTAGATTGTTTTTTGAATCAAATAGGCTGACTCTTGCGGGTCAGCCTATTTTTTGATTGATTATTGGGTGCGCTGCTTGACAAATATCAGCTTTGATGTATCGTAGCCTCGGTTTTGGGCGAGGGTGAGGATATGCTTGAGCGTAGGCTGGTCAAGCGAGGGTGTGCGTGCAAGTATCCACAGATAATCGGGACTCTTGCTGCCCACAAGTACCCACTTGTAGTCGTCATCAATGGCGAGGATGTTGTAGTCGGAGTAGAAAAAGAGGAAGAATGACACGCGCAGCTGCCCCTGGGTCTTTGATATTTTGGCGTTGCCATAACTCTCCTTTATCCGCCCTTTTGCTGTGTTCATACCGACATTTTTTACCTCTATGTCGCCATTAGACTTGCGCGTATAGTAGGCTTTGCAATACTCCAAATTGCGCTCAAAGGGGTGGTCAAAACGGGCTATCTCGTACCACCTTCCCATATAACGGTCTAAATCCAACACAACATTTGCCGGCGCAGTATCTATCTCAATACCCTTCGCCATACACTCAGACGCTGCCACAGCGCATAAAGCCATCAATGCACAAATCTTTCTCATAGGAGTGTTCTTTTTTTACTATGAGCGAGCAATCTCTATGCCAAATGTGTGCAATAAGGCGGAGGGGTAAAGTATTGCCGTGGTTGAGTCAACGGTCTTCTACTCTCTGGTATGCCACACAATCGAGGCGCTATCGTCGTGCTCAGGCAGTGGTTTTGGTTGGTAGTCGGAGTATCCGAGTGCTATAGCGCACTCAAGCGACCACTCTGCCGGAACATCGATAAATGTGCGGATATAATCCTCGGCCTGTTCACCCTCGGGTAGATCTTTGAGGCGTGGGCGGCCACCGATATGCACCCAGCAAGAGGCTAAGCCTGCGTTGACGAGGGCAAGTTGAAGTATGGTGGCGCTGATAGCGCAGTTTTCGCGCCACAAGTCGGTCTTGGTGGTGTCGGCAGCAACGATGATAGCAGCTGCGGCATCCTTCATAAACTCTGAACCGTAGTCGCGCATTTTAGCAAGGCGTTCAAGGGTCGGTTTGTCATCGACGATAATGAAACGCGTGGTGCGCATATTTCTTGACGATGGTGCGGTAAGTGTCTGATTTACAACATCGAGCAGCACCTCGCGCGAAACTTCGGTTGGCGAGAAGCGGCGTACGGAGCGACGGGTGTCGAGAACTTTTTTGAAATCCATAGTGAAAAATTTAATAAGTCGTTATGCAAAAATAGTGAAAATTGTTAACTTTGTGGTATGATGGATAATAATATTAAATTTTCAGTAGCCTTAATTTACGATTTTGACGGCACACTCTCGGCCGGCAATATGCAGGAGTACAACTTTATTCCTGCCATTGGCAAGAGCAACAAGGAGTTCTGGAGCGAGGCCAACGATTTGGCGGAGCAGCAAGATGCGGACCAAATATTGACCTATATGGCGCTAATGATTCGTGAAGCTAAGGCAAAGGGTATATCGCTTCGTCGCGAGGCTTTTCAGCAGTGCGGTCGTGATGTGAAGTTGTATCCCGGTGTTATGGAGTGGTTTGACCGCATAAATGCCTATGGCGCTGAGCGCGGTGTGAAGATACTGCACTACATCAACTCTTCGGGTCTGAAGGAGATTATTGAGGGTACAGCCATAGCCGACAAGTTCCAGAAGATTTATGCTTGTTCGTTCCTCTACAACATTGACGGTATTGCCTATTGGCCTGCTGTGGCAGTAAACTACACCAACAAGACTCAATTTATCTTCAAGATAAACAAGGGCGTGGAGAGTGTATATGATACCAAGCAGGTAAACAAGTTTATGGAGGAGAAGTCGCGCCCTGTGCCATTCTCGCGTATGATTTATGTGGGCGATGGTACTACCGATATCCCTTGTATGCGTCTTGTCAAGAACTTTGGCGGTCACTCTGTTGCCGTCTATAATCCTAAGGATAAGGCTAAGCGAGCAGAGATGAATACCCTTATTCGCGACAACCGAGTAAACCATGTTTGTCCGGCAGACTATACCGAAGGCTCAGAGATGGATGTGGTGGTCAAGACTATTATCGACAAGTGCGTTGCCGACTATAATGTCGAACTGCTTGAGATTGCTAAATAAAAGTATAGCTTATGAAACGATTGCAACTTTTAGTGTTTGCTCTGCTGTTAGCAGGGACGCTATCAGCGCAGCAGGTTACCGTCAAAAAGGAGATTGATGGTAACACAGTTAAGATTACCAAAATGGACACCACACGCACATCCTCCTGCAGCCTGTTAAGTACATCACCGGTGTGACGACGGCTTCCCCCGTCACTATGGACACGCAGCAGGATATCGAACAGCCTGCGGCGGAGGCGGTTCTTAAGACTGATCTCCGTCTTGATCTGAAGATAGCTCCTCAGAGCGTTCAAGCCGATGCGCAGCAGCACAATCGCAGCCATCAGAGTACCGAATATCCACAGATCTTCAGTCTGACAACCTGCAAGGACGGAAACAGCTGCATCGACCAGACGTTTACTGACATAGACGAAGCCTACCGCACAGGCGGCCAGCATGACATGACACAGCATCATGACCGACAGGGCACCGCGTTGAGGACGCGCCATTCCATTTATCCAGCGCAAGTATTTCATATACGTTCAGTCTTGACAGTCGAATTACAAAGAATCGCCGCATCCCGGTCAGGCAGACATTCCAGATGCCAGCAAGGGACTCTTCCGATAACCTTCTCGACGGCAGAATGAAGTGCAGACACGGATCTTCCATCCCACCTCATGCATGAGCAGGCAGGCATCAATGAGGCAAAGGACTGCAGCGGAGCATTGCGTTCTATCCTGTTGTATGGAGCTTGAGAAAGACGGACAACGGCTTTGAGCGGCATGCGTTCATTCCTGTAGCACGGAGTCTTTCCGCTCCATGGACTGCCATAGACATATGCTTCTCCATCGATAAAGCGGATTATCGGATTGTCATCGTTGAGGAGATATGTATCCTCTATATTATTCAGCCAGAGACGGCTGTGCGTGCTCTTTCCGGTCCCGCTGCGTCCCAGGAACATGTAGCCGCCACCAGCATGAGCAATAACAGATGCATGCACAAGCAAGGTGTCATATGGGGAGGTGCAGAAGGTGTATAGTAGCATCATAGCATTGCTGAGCGCAAATTCCGCCAGATGAGCGGCGCCCGCTTCAGCTACATATATCACATTGGATTTCAAATCATCAGAAGTGTGAAGCAGACAATCAGGATGAACCTTGGTGTATGAAAAGCCGAAACTGTACCGGTCTTCCCCATTCTCGAATATCCAGAAATAAGGCGCCTCATCATTAAAACATTCCAGCATCTTGCCTGTAGCCATCCCTTCAAGAGACGGAACGATCCTGAGTTCCAGGGAAAACAAAGAATCCCCATCACCCTGCCAGGCAAACGGCTCATATGGTCTAAGGTAATTCTCGGCAGGAAATCCATCAGGCAGAATCACTGAAAAGGTGTGCCCGGCAACAGTATACCTATATATATTATTCATCTTATCTTCCATAAATCTTCCAAAGATAGGCATTTTTATCCGTATACTGTCAAATTTTGCTTATCTTTGGGTGCTATGGGTATTCTTGTCAAAGATCAGAGTGTAATAATGGAAGAAATCAGCAGACTGATTTCCGAAGGAAAGACCGTATCCATCACTGCCAAAGGCTACAGCATGAACCCTTTCATCATGCACTTGCGCGACCAGATCACGCTCGGGCCATGGAAGGATGAGCAGATCACAAAGGGTGCAGTAGTCCTGGCAAAGGACATCAAAGGCCGCTTCATAGTACACAGGATAATAAGAAGAGATGGCGATACCATCATTCTCATGGGCGACGGGAACATAGGTATTACAGAGACCGCCATGGC
>JAFNYE010000142.1 GCA_017383345.1 Alistipes sp.
AGCAACGCTGCGATTAAGCCGAAGGCAATAGCGGTAGCCACGAAGTGCAAAGGGCGAAGGTTGAAAATGGGAGCTTGCTCACATAGTTTCAAACTCGCACTTTGGGGTGCTATGCACCGCGACCGCTATTGCTGAGGCGCAACAGTGAAGGGTCATCGCAGATGAGCCAACGCTCTTGTTTTGGGGCTGGAGGGAGCATACTCCTTGTATGTGACCTTCAGACCAAGAATAAAGTTCACAGAAATTTGCGGCCACACCGACCTATATTCGCGCACTCATTTGTCGTCAAAAGGTGGTAGTAGCAACGCTCGCCGAAGGGCGAGGCGAAGGGTTGTACTCGTTGTACTACCCTTTGCTGAGAACAAGGTAGCGGCAGCTAATGCCGCCTTTTCACGACAAATGGCGGAATGGGAGCTTAAGCACCCCAAAGAAAGCCTCTCCGAAAATAGATGATGACATTTTGGAGGTACCCTGTTCGCGGTCAACGAAGATGATAGACTCCTCGGCGATGTTGAAGCCGTGACGCCACGCGGTGTATTTCATCTCGATTTGGAAGCCGTAGCCAATCATCTGGACGCGGTCGAGGTTGATTTTGCGCAGCACCTGGGCACGATAGCCTACAAAGCCGGCGGTGGCGTCGCACACGGGCATACGGGTAACGATTTTGACATACTTTGAGGCGAAGTAGCTCATAAGCAGGCGACCAAGAGGCCAATTGACCACATTGACGCCACGCACATATCGTGAGCCTATAGCCACATCGGCATCGGTTTGGAGTCGTGCAGCGAGGCGGTTGAGGTCATCGGGGTTATGCGAGAAGTCGCAATCCATCTCGAAAATAAGGTCATAGTCGTGCTCCAAAGCCCACTTAAAGCCCGCGATATAGGCTGTACCCAGACCCAACTTACCGCTACGGCAGAGAAGATGCACACGCTCAGGAGCATCCTTTTGGCGAGTGCGGATAATGTCGGCAGTACCATCAGGCGAGCCATCATCGACAAAGAGGATATGGTAGTCGCCCTCAAGGCTGAGGACTTTGTCAATCATACGAGATACATTCTCCTTCTCGTTATAGGTCGGAATGATTACAAGCTTTCTCATAGTATATTTTCACAATTTTTCTTTCCAAATATATAACGCAAAATTATGCTTCCCTTGTATATATAGCGACACTGAGGTGCAGCATTTTTTCGTATCTGCCTACGCTCAGCACTCAAGCGTTTATGCCACCCTATAAAGTCGCGCCACGCCCTAAATACCGCTCTGGCCCCCTCTTTATCGCCCTTGAGGGCATAGCCGAGAGCCGCTGCCAAATCCAAAAAAGGTCTGACTACAGCCACCACAAGACGCTGCAACGGCGAAGCACAGCGATAGAGCATCGCTAAGTTATTGCGGTGGTTAAGGTATCTCTTGCGGGGCGAGGAGGCAGCCAAAGTACCACCACCGAGGTGATAGACCGCACTTTGAGGTTGCACCATAACCCTCCAACCCTTCAGGTGCATACGCCAGCAGAGGTCAATCTCCTCCATGTGAGCAAAGAAGTCGCCACAAAAACCACCCAACTCTTCAAAGGCGCTACGGCGCACACAAAAGGCTGCACCGCTGACCCAAAAGACCTCGCGCATATTGTCATACTGACCCCTATCCTGCTCCAAAGTGGAGAGTATTCTGCCACGGCAGAAGGGGTAGCCCAAGTAGTCGATAAAACCGCCACTTGCACCTGCGTACTCGAACTTATCGGGCTCTTTATAGGACAAAATCTTTGGGCCCACAGCCGCAATCGAGCTGTGGCTGACAAGGGTAGCAACAAGTGGCTCAAGCCACCCTTCGGGGGTCATAACATCGGAGTTAAGAAGCACAAAGCAGTCATACTCGCCAAGCTGTGCCAGGGCACGATTATAGCCCTCGGCAAAGCCATAGTTGCGCTCAAGGGCGACGATGCGCACCGACGCAAACTCGCTCTCAAGCAGTTGCAACGACTCGTCGGTCGAGCCATTATCAGCCACAACGACATCTGCCGCAACGGTATTTTGAACTACCGAGGGCAGGAAGTGGCGCAGATGCTCCGCACCGTTATAATTGAGTATCACTACAGCTACTTTCATAGGCTCTAAACTCCTTTTCTACGATATATCGGCTCGCCCGTAACAGGGTCGGGATAGTACTTCCAGCGGCGGTGTGACCACATCCAGCGGGCAGGGTCGCGACGAATATCATCCTCAAGCAGGCGCACATATTGCTCCATAATCTGGTTCTTCACCACAGGACTCTTGCCGTCGTGCAAAAGGACTACATCGCAGTGGTACTTACCCACACCCGTACGCTTAAAGCTAAAATAGACCACAGGCAGGTTGAACTTCATAGCCAACTGCTCGCCTCCACTAAAGAAGAGGGTCGGGCGGTTGAGGAAGTCAAACCAATGTATCTCCCCCTTTGGAGGCGCATTCTGGTCGGAGGCCAGACCGAGCATCATAGGCTTGCCATTGACACCCGTATCTTTATGCTCAATAAAGTAGCGCAAAAAGCGGGCACTCGGCACCGGAACAATATCCTCAAAGGTGCGCAGATGGATGAATAGTTCATCAAAGAGCTCATTGGAGAGGGGGTGATATGCACCAACCTCGCAATAACCGGGCATAACCATTTTAATATACTGCGCATACTCCCAAAAGCCGTGATGCGAAGCCAGAATGACAAAGTGGCGATCCTTGACCGCCTCGCGAACAGAGTCAGGGATAGACCAACTGATAACTTGACGGCGCTGCTGGTCGGTAATGCCTGCCAAGGAGATTGTCGCCATAATCACCTCGGCTAAGTGGCGGTAGAACTCCTTGCATATAGCCTCAACATCCTGTTCGTTCTTCTCAGGGAACGAGTCGGCTATCTGCCTTACAATCAGCGCACGACGGTAGCGCACAATGTAGCACAACACAAAGTACAAAGCTCCGCCAAGAAAGTTATACCGCACCCAATGGGGCAGGATTGCTACACAGCGGCAGAACAACCACAGGCTCTTTGCGCCAAAGCTTAATTTAGGTTTTACACTCTTCATTTTAGGGGGAAAGGGTTAGGTTTTTCATCTGTTACTTGCGCGTATATATCGCCTCGCCTGTAACGGGGTCGGGATGATATTTCCAGCGGCGGTGTGACCACATCCAGCGCGACGGCTCACGGCAGATATCCTGTTCAAGCAGGCGTGCATAGCGCTCTGTAATCTCGTGC
>JAFNYE010000143.1 GCA_017383345.1 Alistipes sp.
AACAAGTTTTGATTTTAGGCGAGGTTTTACAACGCTTCTTGAAATTTGAGTCGAAGGGTTGTACTCCTTGTACCACCCTTTGACGAAAATGAGAGAGCGGCAGTAAAAACCGCATAAAATCGAAACCAAGATTAAAGAACAAACAGTTATGTCACTACTACGATTTAATATGCTCGAGCGAGCATTATCACAGAGGGCGGTGGAGGTGATACCTCCGAGCAGTAACCCATCGGATTACTTTGGGGAGAAGGTATTTGGTCGCAAGCAGATGCGCAAGTTCTTGAACAAGCAGACCTTTGAGGCGCTGATTGCCACGATAGAGAACAACACGCCTCTGACACAGGAGGTTGCAGATGCGGTGGCGGCGGGTATGCGTCAATGGGCTATGAGCCACGGTGCGGACCACTACTGCCACTGGTTTCAGCCGCTGACGGGCGGAACGGCCGAGAAGCACGACTCCTTTGCCGAGCCTGATGGTCAGGGTGGACTGTTGGAGGAGTTTTCGGGCAAGGTGCTGATACAGCAGGAGCCTGATGCGTCGAGTTTCCCAAGTGGTGGCATACGCAACACCTTTGAGGCGCGAGGATACTCGGCGTGGGACCCTACTTCGCCAGCGTTTATTGTTGACACGACCCTCTGCATCCCTACCCTATTTATTGCCTACAATGGCGAGGCGTTAGACTACAAGACTCCGCTTTTGCGCTCCATACAGGCGGTAAATAAGGCTGCTACGGATGTATGCCGCCTCTTTGACAAGAGCGTGGAGAGAGTATATTCGTACTTAGGTTGGGAGCAGGAGTACTTCCTCATTGATGACGCCCTATGGTCAGCACGCCCCGACCTTGTGCAGACAGGTCGCACGCTTATGGGTCACGAGGCTGCCAAAAATCAGCAGCTTGATGACCACTACTTCGGAGCGATACCTTCGCGCGTAATTGCTTTTATGAAGGAGTTAGAGTATGAGTCGCTCAAGTTGGGCATACCTCTCAAGACGCGCCACAACGAGGTTGCACCAAACCAATTTGAGCTGGCACCAGTATATGAGGAGGCAAACCTCGCCAACGACCACAACCAGCTGCTTATGACCGTGATGAACCAGGTAGCCAAGCGCCACCACTTCCGCGTACTGCTTCACGAGAAGCCATTTAAGGGCATCAACGGCTCAGGTAAGCACAACAACTGGTCTTTGGGCACCAATGCGGGCGTGAACCTGCTAAGCCCCGGTAAGACGGCATTTGAGAACCTGCAGTTTATAACCTTCCTGACCAATGTCATCGCCGCAGTACATCGCCACAACGGCCTACTCAAGGCGTCGGTTATGTCGGCAACCAATGCCCACCGCTTAGGTGCAGGAGAGGCTCCGCCAGCGATAATCTCGACCTTCCTCGGCTCGCAGATTTCGTCAGTATTAGACAAGATTGAGCACTCCAAGAGCGACGAGGATATACGCTTTGACTCCAAAAATGTCTTCCGTATGAGCGGACTGACACAGATACCTTCGCTGCTACGCGACAACACCGACCGCAACCGTACATCGCCATTTGCGTTTACGGGAAACCGCTTTGAGTTCCGCGCTGTAGGTGCCTCGGACAACTGCGCAGAGGCTATAATTGTAATCAATACTGCTGTGGCTGAGCAACTTACCGAGTTTAAGCGCATCATAGACGCTAAGGTGGAGCGTGGCGAGAAGAAGGAGCGCGCGATATATGAGACCCTGCGCGAGCTTATTAAGCAGAGTAAGCCCGTACGCTTTGACGGCAACGGTTACTCCGACGAGTGGAAAGCCGAGGCTGCCGAGCGAGGACTTGACTGTCAGACATCCACACCACTATGCTTTGACCGCTTCCTCGATGAGCAGACTGTCAAGATGTTCAGCAATATGGGCGTATATAACGAGGTGGAGCTTGAAGCACGCGCCGAGATTAAGCGCGAGATGTATGTCAAGAAGATACAGATTGAGGCCCGCGTACTTGGCGACTTGGCTATGAACCATATCGTCCCTATAGCCTCAAAATATGAGGGTGTGCTGCTCGACAAAGCGTGGAAACTGCACCAGCTCGGAATGAATAACGACACCGACAGAGTGCTGATAGAGAATATACAAAACCGCACAGCCAAAATACAAACCCTCGTGGAGGAGATGATCGAGAGCCGCAAAAAGGCTAACCGCATAGATAACCTGCGCCAGAAAGCTATCGCCTACCACGACACCGTGGCAATATACTTCGATACCATACGCGAAGAGATTGACCGCCTCGAAGAGGTCGTGGATGACCAAATCTGGACCCTGCCAAAGTACCGCGAGATTTTGTTTATTAAGTAGCGGGGTTGTAGTGCGCGGCGTGTGAGCGTGGCGTGTTTAGGATAGCCTAAAGGCTATTAAGGCTAAAGGGTGTTCGGCCTTTGCAAGTAAACTTGCAGACCGACACCCTTAATCCTTACCCCTAACGGGGCAACCTAAACCCGAGAACAAGCAATTCCTAAAACTATAAAAGATATTGACATTCCCTCCAAACCTCCCTTTGGAAAAGGGAGGCATTGTCGCTACGCTCCGGGTGCGC
>JAFNYE010000144.1 GCA_017383345.1 Alistipes sp.
AAGGAGACTTTGTGCAGAGATATCGAATGTCCCGACCATAAGAGCCACTGACAACAATACAAGAATAGATTTCCTCATAACTTTTATTTGGTTAAGTTTTTATATTTATTCCGATTAATGGGTTCAAAGTGAACAATATACACAAGCAAAGTTACAAATACCCACCAAAATTTCCAAATATATAGCACAAAAAAAGCCCTAAACAGCACTTCAAACCTTTGAGTCTATGCTCCAAAAATCAGATATTTATTGGGGATATACCACAACTTTGTCAAAAATTTCGTATCTTTGGGTAATATTTCAATTAACGAAGCCTCTACTGAGGTAGTGTTGTTGATAAAATTTGAGATATTTACACCAGACGATTTACTAATACACACCTTACTTATTATGGCTATCACATTAGGAATTTCACCGACAACTGACGACCTGTTTGGTAAAAGCAAATGGTGGGGCGCACCCGACCTTCCTAAGAGCTGGGACTACCCTTGTTATCAGGAGTGTCCGCTCAACTTTATCTGTCAAATTCGTTGCGAGGATTTGGCCGAGGTGGATAAAGACAACCTGTTGCCGCACACAGGTATGCTCTACTTCTTTGCCTCATTGGGCGAGTTCCTTGAGGGTTTTGAGTGCGATGTAGATTCGTGCTACTCGGGTGAGTGGGCCAAAGAGGCCTACAGAGTGCTGTACTCTCCATCTTGTGACGATTTGGAGACCTACGAGATTTTGTGGGATGATGACGACACTCCGGCACATCTGCCTGCCGAGCAGATTGAGTTCCACCATGTCGAGATGCCGGCCGGTGACTACCACAAGTTGCTCGGACAGCCTTACTTTAGCGAGGTGCAGGAGTACTACCCTAACCACATCTCGCTACTACAGATTGACGAGGATGATAGGTGGCGTCTGCGCTTTGTTGACTGCGGTATGCTCAACTTCCTCATAACACCCGAGCAGCTCAAGGCTCGCGAGTGGGATAAGGCTTTTGCGCATCTCTACTTCTTCTAAGCGATGTCCAAAGTGGCTATATACTATCTGGCAGCGATAAATGTTATAGCGTTTATTCTCTACGGATTGGATAAGTTGTGGGCTAAAAAGGGGCGCTGGAGAGTACCTGAGCGCTCCTTAATACTCATTGCCGCCGCGGGTGGAAGCATCGGCGCGATTGCCGCTATGAAGGTGTGGCACCACAAGACCAAACACAATAAATTCAGGCTCGGATTGCCCGCGATACTGCTTGCGCAGATTGCGCTTATATATTTTGCCGTTTACAGATGAAAAAGTTGACCCTCATACTGCTCTTTGTACTTATCTCTGCTACGCTTTACGGGCAGTCGAGCAGGGGTATTGATGTGTCGCGATACCAAAAGAGCATAAGCTGGAGCAAGGTCAAGGCAGCAAATGTAGGATTTGTCTATATTAAAGCAACCGAAGGCTCTACGCTCAAAGACTCGCGCTTTGAGAGCAACTTCAGCGGAGCAAAGAGTGCCGGCTTGGAGGTGGGCGTCTATCACTTCTTCCGTATGACCAGCTCGCCATACAAGCAGTTTGAGAACTTCAAGCGCGCCATAGGCTCAAAAAAGATAGACCTCATCCCTATGGTCGATGTGGAGGTCAGAGATGGACACTCCAAAGCCTCGCTACAGAAAAATCTCGACATCTTTATATCGTTGGTAAAGCAACACTACGGCTGTGTCCCTATGATTTACAGCTCGCAGGTCTTTTACAACAAATATTTAGCACCCAAATACAACCGCTACCACCTATACTTAGGTCGCTACAACAAAATTCCCCCTACCATTACAGGCAAGGGGACATATACCATTTGGCAATATACGGAGAGCGGAAAAATTAACGGCATATCCACGGCTGTTGACATCTGCCGCTTTCACCCAAACCACAGTCTCAACTCTATACGCCTGAAAAAGAGGTCTTAAAACAGGCCGAGCGCCACGCAGGCGTTATAGATGCCGTCTTTATCAACATCGGTAGTCACATAGTCGGCACACGCCTTGAGTTCATCAATAGCGTTACCCATAGCCACCTTTGTCCACCCGTCAACAAACATAGACAGGTCGTTCTTGGCATCGCCAAAAACGATAACATCGGAGTAGTCGGCGCCGTAGTAATCCATTATCTGGCGAATACCGTAAGCCTTATCCAGCGGCTCAACAAAGAGGTACTCCTTGTGAAAGCGAGCCCACTGCAACTGCTTGAGCGTCTCCAGGCGCTGCTCCTCACCCTCATAGCAGGCAATGTAGGCCTTGTAAATCTGCTCACAATTACGCGGGTCAAGACCCTCAACAACGCGCGTTTGCATATAAACATCGTGGGTAAACTCCTCAAAACGGCTGTCAGGAGCAGAGCGGCAAACCGAATTTTCGTTCTGAAGCGCCCAGATGAAGCCCTTCTCCTTACACTCGTCTATCAACCTGATAACCAACTGTTTATCTATAGGTTTAATGCTGAGCAGCCTATTCTCGACAGTCACGCCCCAACCGCCATCGCTAACCATATTTTCAAAGCCCAACTCCTGCATATAGTCGTAAGCCATAGCTTGTGAGCGACCCGTAGCGATGGCAAGGAAGTGTCCCGCCTCGCGCAACTTCTGCAGTGCGAGTTTGGTTGACTCAGGGATATAGGTGTTGCCATAGCCGCCGGCAGCCAAAGTGCCGTCAATGTCGAAAAAGAGATACTTGCGCTTCATAACTCAATAATTTGGCGCAAAGATATGTCAAGCCAAAGAAAATTACAACCGCCAGAACTAATGTTGAGCCAAAATGGCTTATTGTTTGCAAATTTTATTAACTTTGTAGGGATAAAAATAAAATTGTACGACTATGAAGAGATTAGAAGGATATGTTACGCTTATTACAGGCGGAGGAAAAGGTATCGGTTTTGGCTTAGCTCAGGCCTTTGCAGAGCAGGGCTCAAACTTAGTTATCACAGGCAGAACGGAGTCAAGACTTCTTGAAGCGAAGCAGAAGTTGGAGGAGCAGTATGGCATTGAGGTGCTGCCTATAGTGGCAGATGGTGCCGACGAGCAGGCCATTAAGATGGTTGTAGCCAAAGCCATCGAAAAGTTCGGCAAGATAAACACCCTTATCAACAACGCGCAGGTTTCAAAATCGGGTCTATCGCTGGTAGAGCACACCAAAGAGGACTTTGACCTGGCGATATACTCAGGTCTTTATGCCGCATTTTTCTATATGCGCGAGTGCTTCCCTTACCTCAAGCAGAGCCGAGGCTCGGTTATCAACTTTGCATCGGGTGCAGGACTATTCGGCAAGTTGGGACAGGCATCCTATGCCGCAGCCAAAGAGGGTATTCGCGGTATGTCGCGCGTAGCAGCTGCCGAGTGGGGTCCTGATGGCGTGAGAGTGAATGTAATCTGTCCATTGGCTATGACCGAGAGTCTCCAGCAGTGGAAGGAGCACTTCCCTGAGCTATACGAAAAGACCATTCAGGGTATCCCGTTGGGACACTTTGCCGACCCTAAGAACGACATTGGCAAGGTGTGCGTATTCCTGGCATCAGAGGATGCGGAGTATATCACCGGCGAGACTATCACCCTGCAGGGCGGTAGCGGACTAAGACCATAGTCTATGGCGTTGCTCACAAAGGGTGCCCAATAATTTGGGCACCCTCTATTTTGCTACATAGATAGCATATTTGCCGTCACCCTTATCATAAAACGGGTTTTCGACAACCGTGTCGGGCAGGATAAGCCTCTTGGCATTAGGGATACAGAGGCGTGTAACCTGACGACCGACAACAAGCGTATCGCCCTTCAGTTGCACTATATTATCTTCGTTCGAGCCATTCTCAAGCCATATAACATCCATTTTTGAGAAGGCATACTCGTTTGGCGCAATGGTTATATTGGCATTGCGGGCATCGACAACATTAATATTGCAGGTCTCGATTGAGTTTATCAACTCAATGGTGCGATTGGTACGCTTAATGGTTAACAGCAGAGTCAGCGCTGTAGGCAACAGGGCAAGCAGAGCCACTGCGACCAATAATTTATTGCTATTTTTCATCTGTATAGTCGTTATAAAGTTTTACAAGTTCCTCGGCACTCATTCCTATGCTCTTCATTCGGGCAAAGAGCGAGGGCAGCTGCTCGGTGATAA
>JAFNYE010000145.1 GCA_017383345.1 Alistipes sp.
ACCGTCTTGAAGGCGAGATTGACTTCAACAAGTACGCAGCACTCAAGACGCTTTCTTGCGGTGGTAACAAATTTACTTCAATCAACGTAAACGAGTGTAAGGACCTTACATCAATCTCTTGTCAGAACACAAAGATTACCGCTCTTGAGGTATCTACACTTACAAATCTCGAGTCAATTGTTGCAAACGACTGTCTTATCTCGGTTATGGACTGCAGCAACAACCGCAAACTTGAGACTCTCCACCTGCAGGATAACCCACTCACTTCGCTTATTCTCGCAAAGGGTCAGTCAATCTACGACTTGAAGATTGACAACGACGATGTACTTATCTACAAATAGTAGTAGTCAATAAAATAGCAAAAAACAGCACCTTTTTCGGGGTGCTGTTTTTTTTATGCAAATTGAATATCCGCAAAAATTTTTATTTATAAAGTAAATTTAATACCTTTGTAGGAAATATTCGTTTTTACTACCCTTACATAATTATGAAGAAATTATTTACCCTTTTACTTGCGGTACTCTCTATCTCTGTTGCTAAAGGTCAAAAAAGCTCCGAGGAGATTCGTCTTGCAACCGAAATCCGCAAGGATATTATGATGAATGACTACGTTTGGGCCGTAGGTACAGGTATTACAAAGGAGGAGGCAGACGCCTCTGCGCTCAACTTCCTCAACCAGCTCGGTATGCAGCAGACAACACTTATCGAGACAAACATCAAGAACGAAAATTCGGGCTCTAATGTAAGCTCGGGCATCAGCACCAAGGCACAGAGCGTGGGTATCTCGACCCTGGCTCTCGATAAGACTCGCGTTATTTTCCTCGATCCGCAGGATGGTATGGAGGTAGCGCTCCGTTTTATGACTCGCGCAGATTGGGAGAAGCGTGATGAGGATAGAAAGCAGAAGATTATGAACTATCTCGACAGCGCAGAGTTTGCAATGCCTGTTGAGGATCAGCTCCGCTTCTATTCTTGGGCAAACATTCTCTTGACCGGCTACTCAAAGCAGGATATTACATACGAGGGTACAAATGCAAGCATCACTCTTGGTAGCAAGATTCGCCAGATGCTCAATGATATTCAAATATCTGTTATCGGCATTGAGGAGGATAAGCAGAACAAGAACTATCCGTACAAGGTTATGCTCGACTTTATGTACCAAAACAAACCTATTTCGAGCCTTACCTTTGGATTTTTTGACGGTACGGGTACTGTTAAAGACGAGATGGTAAAGGATGGTCGCGCAATGATTCAGATGAAGAAGCTCTCCGAGCCATTCAAGATTACTATCGACTATATTTTGGAGGATTTGGCTCGTCAGTCAGAGCCTGCAGTGGTTATCCTCTCGCAGTACACTCCAATCTTTAAGGAGGCTACAAAGGATGTTTACACAAAGTTGAAGCCAAAGAAGGAGGTAGATACAAACTCTTCAAAAGTTGCTTCAGCAGTTAATGCAGAGCTTCGCAATCAGCAGGCAGACTATGGAAAGGTTACAGAGGTCGAGACCGATGCGCAGGCGCCATATCGCAAAATTTTGTCTGATATCATCGCATCTTTCTCTGCAACTTCTTCTGTAGATATCCGCAACCACTTCTCTGATAGTGCGTGGGAGGAGTATAAAAAGATTGTTGCCGAGGGTAATCCAACCCTTGCGCGTACTCCAACTTGGAGTTTCTCGGAGCTCGACTCGCTTGTTCTCTGTCGTGAAATGCCGATTAAGCTCCACTTTAAGGGTAATAAAAAGTTTGTTGAGGATGTTGTCTTCCGTATCAACAAAAACACCCTCAAGATTGAGTCTTTGGCATACTCGCTTGCAAATAGCACAGAGTCACAAATTATGGCAAAGGAGTGGCCGGAGCGTCACCGTCTTACCCTGATTACCTTCCTTGAAGACTACCGCACAGCATACTGTCTGCGCGATATTAAGTATATCAACAAGGTCTTCTCGTCAGATGCGTACATCATTGTTGGTAAGGTGCTCAAGTCATCGACAAAGAAGTTTAACGATGTTCAGGACCTTTTTGACGAGGATGGTCAGGTAGTATATACCCAACTCTCAAAGGATGAGTATATAAAAAATTTGAGCAAGAGTTTTTTGAGCAAGGAGTTTGTAAATGTACGCTTTGAGGAGTGTAATGTCTCGAAAGGTTACAACGCAAAGGAGGGTATTTATGCCGTTCAGGTGCGTCAGCTCTACTACTCAAACAACTACTCGGATGTTGGTTATTTGACCCTTGCAATCGATATGCGAAACAGACAAAATCCGCTTGTTCGTGTGCGTGTATGGCAGGAGAAGAAGGTTGCTAACTACACCTCCGAGCAGATGATTGAACAGACCGTATCTACCGAGGGTAGCATCCCTTCAAACTAATAAAAATAGTGTGTTTGCGATATGAAACGTCTCTTTACACTACTCTTTACACTCTGCATTGCAGCGGTGGCATCTGCCCAAATGGAGCAGGCTATAATTATTGACCAGTCTACATTCAGAGCCATTAAAAGTGGTTCTCTTTCGGGTGTTAATATAGACCCGATAGGTCTTGACTCTTCACGCCGTCCTTGTGCCCGAATCAAGATGAAGGTAAACCGTATGACCCGCGAGGAGATTGACGGTCTGCAGATAAAAATCAGGACTAACAACGAGTGTATAAAGTGTAAGAGTGCCGACTATGACAACGGACTGATTATCGAGATGACCGCAAAGTCGGAGAGCCGTTTCTACCTCCACCACGACAAGTTTGGTGAATCAAATGAGGTGACACTCAACCTTGAGGCAGACAAGGAGTATTATATCGAGGCGTCGCTCAATCAGCAGTTTTCGGTAAATATACTATCAAATGTAGAGAATGCCGATGTCTATATCGACAATACATTCTTTGGCAAGACAAACAAAGACGGTATTTTGACCTGCGAGGGTCTTTTGGCGGGTGAGCACTCGCTTAAACTCGTCTACTCGGGTGTAGATTACAATCAGAATATTGTTGTATCGTCGGCAAACATCTACTTTATTCAAAATGTAGATATCAAGAGTACCTCGAGCCAGTATCTTATTATCAAGACTACCCCATCAAATGCCCTTGTAGAGATTAATGGCGAGGTGGTTGAGAATAGCCAAAATGGCGCAAGCAAAATCCTTAAGCCGGGTGTATTTACATATACAGTAACTGCAAACAATTACCACCCAAAGAGCGGTGTGGGCACTATGCGCGGTGAAAAGATTGTAATCCCCGTAGAGCTTGATCCTGCATTTGGTTATATTGCTATTGATGCCGATAGTGAGTATAATGGTGCGCAGGTATATGTAAACAACTCGCTTCGTGGAACGCTTCCACTCGATAAGAACATTATACAGTTGAGTGGCGACTGCTCTGTTCGTATTGTAAAGTCTCTCTACAAAACTTTTGAGAAAAACATCAAAATCACCGACGGAAATACCGAGATTATTGAGGCAAAACTCACCCCTAACTTTTCCGAGGTTACTCTCAAGGCTGAAAATGGCGCAGAGATTTGGGTTGATAACTCATACAAAAATGACGGTACTTGGAGCGGTAGGCTCGAGATTGGTAACCATATTGTAGAGTGTCGCAAAACATCTTACGTTACAGCAAAGCACAACCTTACAATCTCTTCTACTGCACCTACAACACACTATTATGAGGCTCTCAAACCTATTTGCGGTACGCTCAATATTACCAGCTCCCCTATTGGCGCAACAATCAAAATTGACGGCGTAGTGGTGGGTGAGACTCCGCTTATCAAAAACGATGTGCTTGTCGGTTCTCGTAAGGTAGAGATTTCGATGAACGGATATAAGGATTACTCTGAAAATGTTGAGGTTGTCGAGGGTAAGGAGAAGGAGGTTAAACCAACTCTTAACTTAAGAGGTAGTTCTTCTACCACCTATTCTTCTAATACACCTTATTCAACTACAAAGAGACATTGGCAGCCTTTTAATGGAGAAAGTAATATTTTCCAGGTTGGTACTGGTGTAAATTTTGGTTGGGGATCTCATTACAATACACTATTGAGTGTACCTATAGATTTACGCCTTGGTACTATATACAACCTGTTTAACTTTATTGCTACTGCAAAATTCAACCAAAACAACATAAAAGAGAGTTCAGACAAGGATGAGAAAGATTTAGTTAGATTACATCAATGGGCTGTCGGTGGAACTCTTCGTACAAATATCATTCGTGATATAAATGTAGATGATTACTCTTTATTTGTTGATTTAGGTGCTTATTATAACTTTAACACAACAGTAAAGGGTTCTGGCAATTATGAATCTTCAATTGTAGAGGTTTTCAATAAAAATACTACCTCTATCTATGGAGCTGTAGGTTTGGGTGGATATATAGAGCTCTCTTTATATTTCCAATACAACCTAAATCCTGTAACAAATTTGGGTAACTCGTATGAGAATAATGATAACTATATTAGTGATCTAAAAGAGAGTAATTTTAATGTTGGTATTGCTTTAAGATTGTACTTTAATAGCGGATTATTCTCCAAATAACAGAAAAAGGGCAACAATGAGTTGTCCTTTTTTTCTTTGTTTTACTACCTTTGTAGTATGAAACCAAACAAACGAGTTCTATTAGGTATGAGTGGCGGCACAGACAGTTCTGTGGCCGCTCTGCTATTGCAGGATGCTGGCTACGAGGTCGTCGGTGTTACCTTCCGTTTCTATGAGAAAGACGAAAATACCGAGTATCTTGACGACGCCCGAGAGCTCTGCAATCGTTTGGGTATAGAGCATATTATATCTGATCAGAGGGAGTACTTCAAAACAACTATTATAGACTACTTTATTGCCGAGTATATGGCGGGTCACACCCCTGTTCCCTGTACGCTATGCAACAACTATCTAAAATGGCCTCTTTTGCTCCAAATAGCCGACCAGATGGGTATTTACTATATTGCTACCGGCCACTATGTTCAGAAGCAGAAAATCGGCAATTTTTGGCATATAATAAATGGTGCGGATGAGGATAAAAACCAATCTTTCTTTCTCTGGGGTCTAAAGCAAGATATTTTAGAGCGAATGTTGCTGCCGATGGGTTCTCTTACAAAGCAGCGCGTAAGAGAGATAGCCGAGGAGCGCGGATTTTTGAAGGCGGCAAAGAAGAAGGATAGTCTCGGCGTCTGTTTCTGCCCGATGGACTACCGCACTTTTCTGCGCGAAAATGTACCAGCAGATGCTATTCAGAGGGGTGAATTTGTAGACGAAAAGGGTAATTTTATCGCTATACACGAGGGTTATCCATTCTACACAATAGGTCAGCGCAGAGGTTTGGGTATAGATCTTAACCAGGCGGTATTTGTAAAGGAGATTATCCCCGCAGAAAATCGTGTTGTGCTCGGTAATTTAACATCATTAGAGCGCACCGAGATGCGACTAAAAAATTATAACATCGTCAATCCCGAATTGTTATTAGGAAGAGACGATGTTATAGTAAAGATTCGCTATCGCAAGCAGGAGAACCGTTGTCGAGTAACTCTACTGCCTGACAATACGCTTCATATTCTTCTACACGAACCACTCACCGCAATTGCCGCAGGTCAAGCCGCAGCATTCTACCGTGACGATGTGGTGTTGGGTGGCGGAATTATTATGGAGGAGTAGCAAAATTACTTAATTGCAATCATATTAAGGATTGAGCGCTCGGCAGACTTGCGAGTATCCTCATCCATAACAATCTCCGGAGACTCATTCTCAAGGCAAGCTATAATACTCTCAAGGCTCACCATCTTCATATAGCGGCACTCGTTACATCCGCAGGTAGAGTCAATCGGCGGCGCAGGAATAAAGCGCTTTTCAGGGTATTTACGGCCCATTTCAGCCAAGATACCGGCCTCGGTTACCACGATAAACTCCGTAGCGTCAACTTTGCCACAATAATCCAAAATACCCGCTGTAGAGCCTACATAGTCAGCAACTGCAGCAACAGTCGCCTTACACTCGGGGTGAACTACAATTTTTGCCTCCGGGTGCTGCGCCTTAAGCTCGAGAATCTTCTCGAGTGAAAACTCCTCGTGAACGTGGCAAGCACCATTCCAAAGCACCATATTATCTCTACCGGTCAGTTTTTTGATATAACCACCAAGATTGCGGTCCGGAGCAAAGATTATAGGCTGATCTGCTGGGATACTCTCGACAACCTGAAGGGCGTTTGAAGAGGTACAGCATACATCTGTCAGCGCCTTAACACCTACGGTTGTATTTACATAGGAAACAACAATGTGGCCAGGGTACTGCGCCTTAAAGGCTGCAAACTCTGCAGCATCGCAAGACTCGGCAAGTGAACAACCCGCCTCGGGGTTTGGAATAAGGACCTTTTTATCCGGCGAGAGCACCTTTGCAGTCTCCGCCATAAAGTGAACACCGGCAAAGAGGATGATTTTAGCATCAATCTCTTTAGCCTTTACAGAGAGGGCAAGAGAGTCACCCAAAAAGTCGGCTACAGCCTGAACCTCGGGGGTGGTGTAGTAGTGCGCCAAAATTACGGCATCTTTCTCCTTTTTAAGTTGCGCGATACGCTCGGCGAGCGCGGCGGAATTGTTGTTCATAGTTGTTTATTTTATTAGATATTTAATTCTTTTAATATAAATAAATATATAAAAGTATATACTTAACAATAACAATAAAGACTGTTGAAAGTGTTAGTAACTTTTTTCCAAAATGGGCGGTGTTACTATCTTTTAGTAAATATTTTTTTGCACCATCCTAACTACTTGAGAGCGAGTGTCGAGTTGTAGTTTTTCAACAATTGTTAATAACAGTTTTTAACAAATTAACACTCTTTTTTATTAACATTAGCTGTTGGTAAAAGTGGGATATTTTGTTGGTAAAATTTGATAACTTTTTACCTTATCAACCTTTCAACAGCGGCTAAAAACTTATTAACTTTTACTAACAACTTCTTAACACTTTTTCATCAGCTTTTCAACAACTTTTTCGGCTGCTTGTCGATAATATAACTCAACCTCCGGAAGGGTAGAAACAGCTGGAGTTCCATTGTCGCTGCCCTCCATAATTGCCTGAATGATAGGTATTTGGCCCAATAAGTCAACACCAACTTCACTCGCATATCGAGCAGCACCACCCTTGCCAAAAATATAGTAACGATTCTCTGGAAGTTCGGCAGGAGTAAACCACGCCATATTCTCAATAACGCCCAAAACAGGGATGTTTACATTAGGGTTGCGGAACATCTCAACACCCCTAACTACATCAGCCACAGCTACTTGCTGCGGAGTAGATACAATAACGGCGCCATCTATCTTTAATTCAGAAATTATTGACAAATGTATGTCACCTGTTCCCGGTGGAAGATCTATCAACAGATAGTCTAACTCACCCCACGCAGTTTGGTGTATAAGCTGTCGAAGTGCGCTGTTTGCCATAGTGCCTCTCCAAAGCAGAGCATCGGTTGGACGGATGAACATCGCAATAGAAATAATTTTGATATTTCCCACTTCAGCAGGGATGATATAGTCGTGACCATCAACATTCACAGCATCAGGAAGATAACCCTCGACACCGAACATTTTTGACTGCGACGGACCATAAATATCTGCATCTAAAACACCCACTTTATAACCCATCTTTGCAAGTGTAGTTGCAAGGTTTGAGGTAACGGTGCTCTTACCAACACCACCCTTACCAGATGCAATGGCCACTACATTTGCAATTGTCGATGTGGTGCTATTTTTGTGCATCTGCTCAATCTGCTCTTTACGCTTTGAAGCGCTATTGTCAACCTCCTTAATAAAGACGGTAACGGTGCTGTCAGGGTAGAGATCTGTTATGAGTTGCTCTACGCGATTTTTAATCTTTACAGCAAATGGGTCGCGCGCTTTACGAAAACGCAGAGAGACGGTTATCTTCTCCTCTGTGGCATTTATGCTATCTACAAAACCTCCATCAACCAAATTTTCATTGGTTTCTGGGTGAATTACAGAGGCTAATATTGCTCT
>JAFNYE010000146.1 GCA_017383345.1 Alistipes sp.
AAGATGGCAAATGGCACAGCTCAAGACGGAAATCGTTTAGCGTGGGTTGAAAAACAACTTCAGAAGGGTGCAAAGCAGGGTATAATCTCTATATGCCACTATCCGCTCAACAACGATGTAACAAATCGCACCGAGATTGTAAACCTGCTCAAGAAATACAATGTAAGCGCCTCTCTTTGCGGACACTACCACAAACCTCGCATGATGAGTTTTGACTCTCTGCCAGGCATTTTGGGTCGTAGCCTGATACTAAAAAAGGGCAAGCAAAAGACATACGGCTACACCGTTATGACACTGCAAAACGACTCTATTTATGTAGGGGAGAAGCTCATTGGCAAGCCTGCAACAAAACAATACACAATCGCCCAGCGTAACGATAGCACCATAAATGCGCTTCGTTGCGACCCTCTTCCCGAACAACTATACGATGGCGAGTTTAAGGCTGAGCAAGTAATCACCGACAACGCTGCCATATATACCGCAGTACAATATGCCGACAATATGCTCTACTATGGCAATTCGGCTGGTGAGATGAAGGCGTACGACATCCAAACTAAAAAATATGTATGGTGTCGTAAGATGGGAGATCCGTTATACTCCAACCCTATAATCTACAACGAGTTGATAATCGTTCCTACACTGAGCAAAGGTCTTGTAGCACTCAACCGCAAGTCGGGTCGCAGGGTCTGGAATAACCTCGACGGAAATAGCTACATTGGCAATGGTGTTATAGATGGAGACTATTTATATATAGGTACACTCGGAACTATGCGCAAAATTGATTGCAAAACCGGCAAGACTATATGGACATTCAGCTTCTCCACACAACATCCACAAGGCCGACCTTCGGTTCACGAAGGCAAGTTGGTTTTTGGTGCGTGGGATAAATACCTGTACTGCGTAGATTGCAATAGCGGCAAAGAGCTGTGGCGCTGGACCAACAATTCAAAGAGCAAGTTCCGCTCACCGGGTAATGTCATTCCTCGCATAGCAAATGACAGGGTAATGATTGTTGCTCCAGACAGGGTTATGACCCACATAGATCTGGAAACAGGCAAGACCATTTGGCGCTCAAAGAGTCGTAAAGTGCGTGAAAGCACAGGCATAAGCGCTGACGGTAATATATTCTACACCAAGACTATGGATGGCGAAATGGTAGCTGTTCCAATGAGTGCAGACAATTACACAGAGCAGTGGTGCGTCAATGTTGGATGGGGGTATGACCATAGTTGCTGCCCTCTTACAGTTGACAACGGCATTGTATATATGGCAAATCGCAGCGGCAAGGTTGCTGCGGTGACCACTGAAGGAAAGATTGTTGCAGTAGGTAAGTTTGCCAACTCTGCTGCTAACGAATTAACCGCCCATAATGGCGATATATGGGTTAGCTTTATCGAGGGTACTATTTGGCATCTAAGCACCTCCAAATAGCGTTTGGTCAATAAAATGTCAATAAAAAAGTTGGAAACTTTAGTACAACAAATGTATAAAAGCACTATTTTTGTAGCGTAAAAATATATTTTGGTTAGTGATGGAGACATTAGCAAAACAGTATGTAGAGAATTTTATGGCGCAAATCATCGCCAGAAATCCTAATGAGCCCGAGTTTCATCAGGCAGTACGCGAGGTAGCCGAGTCACTCGCTCCTTACATTGTCGCCGACCCTGCATTGCAGCAGCTCAAAGTTTTGGAGCGCATTGCAGAGCCTGAGCGCGTAATCATCTTCCGCGTACCGTGGCTCAATGACCGTGGAGAGATTGAAATTAACCGTGGCTTCCGCGTGCAGATGAATAGCGCACTTGGTCCATATAAGGGTGGTATTCGTTTCCACGCCTCTGTTAACCTTAGTATTATGAAGTTCCTTGCCTTTGAGCAGACCTTCAAAAATAGCCTCACCACTCTGCCTATGGGTGGCGGTAAGGGTGGTTCTGACTTCAATCCTAAGGGTCGCTCAGACAATGAGGTTATGCGCTTCTGCCAATCGTTTATGACTGAGCTTTACCGCCACATTGGTCATAATACCGATGTTCCTGCGGGAGATATTGGTGTGGGTGGTCGTGAGATTGGCTATATGTTCGGCCAGTATAAGCGTTTGCGCGATGAGTTCACAGGCACATTCACAGGCAAAGGTCTTGGTTGGGGTGGCTCATTGCTCCGTCCTGAGGCTACCGGCTACGGCTTGTGCTACTTCACACAGCAGATGCTCGCAACTCGCGGCGAAAGCTTTGAGGGTAAGACAGTATGCGTTTCCGGCTCAGGTAATGTAGCTCAACACGCTGCTGAGAAGGCGATGCGTCTGGGCGCAAAGGTTGTCACACTCTCCGACTCATCAGGCTTTATCTATGATCCTGAGGGTTTTACCGAGGAGAAAATTCAGTATGTAAAGTTGCTCAAGAATGTATATCGCGGCCGTATCAAGGAGTATGCGGACAAGTATCCTCACGCTCAATACTTTGCAGGTGAGCGTCCGTGGGGCATCAAGTGCGACATTGCTTTGCCTTGTGCAACACAAAACGAACTTAACGGAGCTGAGGCTCAGGCTCTTGTAGATAACGGTTGCTTCTGCGTTGCCGAGGGTGCAAATATGCCTTCTACCCCTGAAGCGATTGAGGTATTCCTTAAAAACAAGTTGCTCTATGCTCCAGGAAAGGCATCAAATGCGGGCGGTGTAGCTACTTCAGGCCTTGAGATGTCACAAAACTCTATGCGCATAAAGTGGACTGCTGAGGAGGTAGATGAGAAGTTGCACAGCATTATGCAGAACATCCACGAGGTATGTACAAAGTACGGCACCGAGGAGGATGGTTATGTAAACTATGTTAAGGGTGCAAATATTGGTGGCTTTATGAAAGTCGCTGAGGCTATGATGGCTCAGGGCTGCGTATAGCACGCTTCACAAACATAATAGATAGAGCAAGTCGTTTGACTTGCTCTTTTTATTGAAGAGACCTTTGGGTATAAATTGATTTTAGGCGAGGAGGTTCAACGCTCGGCAAAAATCCCACCGATGGATAGTACTGTGGTAAGCCATTGGTGGGACTGCTTGTTAGCGGAAAAGATTACCGCTTTGTAGCAATTGATTATATGCCAGAGCTTGCGGAGTGGGTATAAATTGATTTTAGGCGTGGAAGTTCAACGCTCGGCAAAAATCCCACCGATGGATAGTACTATGGTACAGCCATTGGTGGGACTGCTTGTTAGCGGAAAAGATTATCGCTCTGTAGCAATTGATTATATGCCAGAGCTTTCGGAGTGGGTATAAATTGATTTTAGGCGTGGAAGTTCAACGCTCGGCAAAAATCCCACCGATGGATAGTACTATGGTACAGCCATTGGTGGGACTTTTTGTTAGCGGAAGAAATTACCGCATAAAATCGATTTATAAGTTGAGTTCAGCCTTAATAGCATCCATCTTAGCATCCAACTGAGCCTGAACCTCATCAAACATCTCAACAGATGGAAGGGTAGCCTTTACACCAAAGTAGAACTTGATCTTTGGCTCGGTACCTGAAGGGCGAACTGAAACCTTAGTGCCATCAGCAGTAATCCACTGAAGAACATTGCTCTTATCCTCAATACCAGGGATAGGGCACTTCTCGCCAGATACTGTATCGAGCAGTTCAAGGGTCTTATAGTCATAGACCTGAACTACAGGAGAGCCGAGGATACTCTTTGGAGGATTAGCACGGAACTCCACCATCATATTCTGAATCTGCTCTGCTCCATCCTTACCCTTACGAACAACATTCACAAGGCCCTCACGGTAGAAACCGAACTTCACATAGAGATCCTGCAACCACTCATAAAGGGTCATACCCTTAGTATCGCGGCACCAAGCTGCAGCCTCAGCGGCAAGAGAACAAGCCGAAACTCCATCCTTATCGCGCACATAAGCACCGGCAAGATAACCAAACGACTCCTCGCCACCACCGATATAGGTGTGCTTACCCTCCTGCTCGCGGATAATCTTTGCGATATACTTAAAGCCTGTGAGGCAGTTGTAGCACTTAACACCATAATGAGCAGCCACAGCATCAGGCATCATTGAGGTAACGATAGTCTTAACAACATAGTCACCCTCCTTAATAAGGCCGAGTTCTGCCCAACGAGTGAGCTGGTAGCACATAATAAGTACCAAAGTCTGGTTACCATTGAGCAACACATACTCGCCCTTACCTGTACGCAAAGCGACGCCAAGACGGTCAGAGTCAGGGTCGGTAGCCAAAACCAAGTCAGCACCCTCAGACTTTGCAAGATCGATAGCCATCTGCATAGTCTTGCGCTCCTCAGGGTTTGGAGAGGCTACGGTAGGGAAGTTACCATCAAGAACACACTGCTCTTTAACGGTAATAACATTCTTGAAGCCGAAGTTTGCGAGAGATTGAGGAACAAGCTTTACACCTGCACCGTGGAGCGGAGTATAAACAATCTTCATATCGGCATTGTTAGCCACACACTCTGGAGAGAGTGAGAGAGCCTTGATTGCAGCCAAATACTTTTGGTCGAACTCATCGCCGAGGATAGTAATATTCTCAGGATTACCGCCTGTAAGCACCTGAGCCACCTCAGTAATCTTCTCTACCTCTTTAATAATATTAACATCGTGTGGAGAAGTCACCTGAGAGCCATCAGCCCAATAAGCCTTATAGCCGTTGTACTCCTTAGGGTTGTGCGAAGCGGTAACCATAACGCCTGAGTGGCAATTTAGCTCACGAATTGCAAAACTCAACTCCGGAGTAGGACGAAGAGCATCAAAGAGGAATACCTTGAAGTCGTTAGCAGCAAAAATATCTGCCACACGCTCAGCAAAGAGGCGAGAATTGTTACGAGAGTCGTGCGCAATAGCAACACGAATCTGCTCGCCAGGGAAGTTGATTTTAAGATAGTTAGCAAGGCCCTGAGTTGCAAAACCGACAGTGTAGTTGTTCATACGGTTTGTACCAACGCCCATAATACCGCGCAGACCACCTGTACCGAACTCCAGATCCTTGTAGAAGCTCTCTACCAACTCATTAGGATCATTCTCCATAAGATTACGCACCTGCGCTTTAGTAGCCTCGTCATAATCTCCGTCAAGCCAAGCTTGAGCTTTACTCTGTACCAATTGTTCCAAATTACTCATTTTAGATACGATTTTATTTATTGTATATGTTAAGTTTATATTATAGTTTTTTCTTATAGAGAAACAACTTTTATCAAGTAATTTCTCATAATGCAAATATAAGAATTTTTTTCTATTATTCATTATCAGCGAGTTAAA
>JAFNYE010000147.1 GCA_017383345.1 Alistipes sp.
ATCAGGACAGCACCCTGCTCGAGCAGCTAAAGTATGATGAATATCTAGAACAGTTTGCCCGCGAGAAGTTTCATATGCAGCGGGCGGATGAGCATATCTATATAGTCGAATACTAAAAAGAAGCTGTCTAACAAGGTGATTTCTGCGTTATACTCGGGTTCGAAATCCTCATTTACGCTTTAGTAAACTGCGGTTTCTCACCCTTCGCAAGCCTTAAAATCTCTCTTGTTATACAACTTCAAAGAAAAAGTGGTTGTCTCAACTTTAGTTGGACAACCACCTTTTGTTATTACAACACATTGTTCAGCATTGGGAAAATCTTTTGCAGAGCCTCAATCACCTGACTGCGACGAGCGTCCTCCTTGAGTATCAGCAGGATGGTGTTGTCACCTGCGATAGTGCCGAGAATTGCTGGGCAGTCGAGATTGTCGATGGGGACTGATATTGCGCTTGCATAACCCGACTTTGTCTTGAGTACTCCGAGGTTGCCGGAGAATGTAAGACCTGTGATGTTGTCGGAGATGTTCGATGATACATTTACCTCGTGGTGTGCTTCGTTGGGCAGAACATAGATGTAGCCTCTGCTCTTGTGTGGCACCTTTGCTACGTTCATAAACTTCAGGTCGCGTGACAAGGTGCTCTGTGTTATCTCAACACCACACTCGCGAAGGCGTGTAATCAACTCTTCCTGTGAAGAGATCATCTCGCTACGAATAATCTTTCTGATGGTAGCGAATCTTTGTGTCTTTTGATTCATTTTCAGTTAGGTTGTTTTTATCTGTATTGTAAACAGAGTGGTTTCTATCATATTTATGCAAAATTAACGCATATTTTTTGTAAAAGCAAGTTAATTCAGTAAAATTTTTATCAAAATCGGAAATTTATCTCTTGCGCCTGCCTCCATTTTGTTGTTGCGAAGTTTGCTGATTTTCATTTCAACAGTCGTAAATGGTTGGTGAAGCTCTGCCCAGGCAGTGAATAAAGGGTGTAGAAAGTGAATAAAAATGTCAATTATATGCATATATGCTGAATTTTCATTTTATATATAAATATAGCCGAGCTAAAATTTGCATATCGCGTATATATATGCGATATTTGCAAGTCAAAAAAGTATAAACAACAAGCGATAAATTTTTATAAGATGAAAATTGATGTAATGGTTGCTACCGAGGAGCATCTCTCGTATGTAACACAGATCAACGACGAGATTGACGCGGCAGCCAAGCAGCGTGGAACGGGTATTGCCCGTCGTACCGACGAATATATCGCCGATAAGATAAAATCAGGCAAGGCTATCATCGCCGTAAACCGTAATGAGTTTGTGGGTTTCTGCTACATTGAGTCGTGGGGTCACGACGAGTTCGTTGCAAACTCTGGTTTGATTGTCCGCCCACAGTATCGTGGTATGGGTGTGGCGAAGCGTATCAAGCAGGCGGCTTTTGATCTCTCGCGCAAGCGTTTCCCTAATGCAAAGTTGTTCGGTCTTACAACAGGCGAGGCTGTGATGCGTATCAACACCGAACTCGGCTATGAGCCTGTGACATTCGCAAAGCTCACCGACGACGAGCGTTTCTGGGCAGGTTGCCAGTCGTGCGTGAATTATGATGTGTTGCAGCGTACCAATATGACCAAGTGCTTGTGCACAGGTATGATTTACGACCCAGCGAAGGTGGCGGCACGCAAGGAGGCTGCAAAGGCAGCAGCAAAGAAGGAGGGTTGGTTCAGTCGTTTGTTCGGCAAATAATCAAACCGTGATTGTAGAAAAATAATAAAACGAAATAGATTATGAAAAAAGTTGTTTTGGCTTATAGCGGAGGTCTTGATACCTCATTCTGCGTGATGTACCTCACCAAGGAGTTGGGTTATGAGGTGCACACTGCATTGGCAAACACTGGCGGTTTCTCGGCGGAGGAGCTCAAGGCTGTTGAGGAGCGTGCCTACAAGTTGGGTGCGAAGTCACACGTTAATATTGACGTAACAGGCGACTACTACGGCAAGTGTATCAAGTATATGGTGATGGGTAATGTGTTGCGTAACAAGACATATCCAATCTCTGTTAGCTCGGAGCGTACATTCCAGGCGTTGGCGATTGTAAACTACGCCAACTCTATCGGTGCTGATGCTATCGCTCACGGCTCAACAGGTGCTGGTAACGACCAGGTGCGTTTTGACCTTACTTTCGAGGTGTTTGCTCCACAGGTTGAGATTATCACTCCAACACGCGATATGAAGCTCACACGCGAGTACGAGATCAACTACCTCAAGGAGGGCGGCTTCGAGGCTGACTTCACAAAGATGGAGTACTCTATCAACAAGGGTGTTTGGGGTACATCGGTAGGTGGTAAGGAGACTTTGTGCTCTGCTACAAACCTTCCAGACACAGCTTACCCTTCACAGCTTAAGAAGGAGGGTACAGAGTCTTTGGAGATTGAGTTTAAGAACGGTGAGGTTGTTGGTGTAAACGGCGAGGCTGTATGTGGCGTGGCTGCTATCAACAAGCTGGAGGCTATCGGCTCGGCTTGGGCTATTGGTCGTGATACTCACGTGGGTGACACTATCGTAGGTATCAAGGGTCGTGTAGGCTTTGAGGCTGCGGCTCCTATGCTTATCATCAAGGCTCACGAGCTTTTGGAGAAGCATACCCTTACAAAGTGGCAGCAGTACTGGAAGGATCAGCTCGGCACTTGGTACGGTATGTTTATGCACGAGGCTATGTACTCGGAGCCAGTGATGCGCGACATTGAGAAGTTCTTGGAGAACAGCCAGCGCAATGTATCGGGTAAGGTATTTATCACTCTTCGTCCTTATACATTTACTCTGGTTGGTATTGAGTCGGCTCACGACTTGATGAATGCCAAGTTCGCAGAGTATGGCGAGATGAACAATGCTTGGACTGCCGACGATGTTAAGGGCTTTACGAAGATTGCTTCGATG
>JAFNYE010000010.1 GCA_017383345.1 Alistipes sp.
ATAGGGAATTTAGAGAAATTAGGGAAATTAGTGATTTTATGTCATATCCCTAAACTCATTAAATTCCTTAAACTCACTAAACTCCCTACCACCATTCTCGCACTATTTTAGCGTCAGAGTTCGCACCGCCCACCATTCTCGCACTCATTTGTTGTCAAAAGGCAGTAGTAGCAACGCTCGGCTATAAAAACAGCGAAGGGTAGTACTTAGCGTACGACCCTTTGCTGGTTTTAGAGTTAGCGGAAGCTAATGCTGCCTTTTCACAACAAATACGCCGCTATCACGCTAAAATAGTATGTATTCGCTATACACCACCGTTGTATGGGGATTTGAGCTGACAATCTGCTGTCGCAGCGCCTTTGTACCGAAGCGGAAGAAGAGAAATTTGCGTGGGATGCGATGAACTACCTGATGAAGGGTATCGACGCTGTGAACACGGCAGACGACACTATCGCGGGCAATAAGCCCCTCGACCGAAGTCCAATGGTCCGACCAGCGGAAAATATGCAACGAGTCCATACGCATAGAGTCGCGAACAACCACCGTATCGCGCAACGGAGCAGCGATGTCAACCTGCATTGAAGTCGCGTTTTTTGAGGCGCTTTCAAGGCGTCTGATTTTGATACCCATACGGCGGATTTTCTCGGCATCTTCAGCCATAATCTCCTCATACTCACCAACTTTAAGCCTTAACACCTGCACCGAGGCCGCAGCCTGATTGGCCTTAGTACGAAAGCGCTCAACCTCACCCATAAGAGCGCTGTTATTACCCTTCACGCGACTAAGTTCCTCAAACAAAAATTTACCTCCCCATACGGCTACCACCGTAACAATGAGAGAGTACAAAACAAGATACTTTTTCATAGTTTTTTTACAACAAAAATAGATTGACCGAAACCTTGCGTGGTTATAAATCTCATAGAACAGAGAGTCACAAAAGGGGCTGATACACAATATTTTGACATTTTAGGAGTTCTAAATAGCAAAGATTTTGGAAAATCAGTAAAACTTTTGTAACTTTGCGCGATTATACGGCTGTATTTATCGCGGGCGTATGTGAGAAACTATTTAGAGATGAAAAATTTTATTCTGAATTTATCTGTATTTGCAGCGGCAGCAATCCTCTTTTTATCTTGCGCAGGACTAAGCAAGGTGACTAAGAGTGGCGACCCTGAGTTGATCTATTCTACCGCGCTGAAATTATACAAAGCTGAGAAGTGGAACCGCGCCAGCGATATGTTTGAGGCGTGTCGCGGCTACTACATCGGCTCGGAGCGCGAGGATAGCCTTGCCTTCTTCTGCGCTCGCAGTAAGTACAAAAACCGCGACTACCATCAGGCTTCAACCGAGCTTGATGAGTTCCGTCGTAAGTTTGGTCGCTCAATATTTATTGAGGACGCTGAGGGTATGTACTCTATGTGCCAATACTACCTCTCTCCTGCTCCAACTCGTGACCAGACATTGACCGCGCAGGCTATTGTTTCGTTGCAGGACTTTATTACCCGTTATCCTAACTCTACACGAGTAAAGGCCTTCAACGAGCTCATTGAGGAGTTGACCGTACGCCTGCACGACAAGAACTTTATCAACGCCTACACCTACTACAAGATAGGCAAATACAAGTCGGCTGTTATAGCGTTCAAAAATGCGCTGAAAAACTATGACAATACGGCTCACCGCGAGCAGATTATGTACTACATCGTAGTGTCAAACTACCGCCTTGCTCACAACTCTATCAAAGAGAAGCAGGCTGACCGTTACTTAGCAATGCTTGACTCCTACTACTCATATCTTGAGGAGTATCCTACATCAAAGCACCTTAAGGAGCTAAACAGATACTGCAAGGAGGCTAAGGACTTCATTGACAAAAATAAGGAGAGCGAACAGAGCGCAAATTAAAAACACAAATCATATCACACAAGTATGGAAATCAAAAAGAACATTCCAAACAACACGGTAACCCGTAAACTTGCAGACTTTGACCCTCAGACAGGCAATGTCTATAAGAGCATCAACATCATTGCTCGTCGCGCAAACCAGATTGCGGCAGAGATGAAGCAGGAGCTTAACCGCAAGCTCGCAGACTTCGCTACCACAACCACATCGGCCGACAATATGGAGGAGACTTTCGAGAACCGCGAGCAGATTGAGATCTCACGCCACTACGAGCGTCTGCCAAAGCCTGCAATCATCGCTACCGAGGAGTTCCTCGACGGTGAGCTCTACTATCGTGAGTCCGATAAGTAGCAGAACTATGTTACAGGGCAAGCACATACTATTGGGAGTTACGGGCAGCATAGCGGCTTACAAGGCTGCTGTGCTGTGTCGTCTCTTAAAGGCGGCAGGTGCCGAGGTTAAGGTTGTGATGACAGCTACAGCAAAGCAGTTCATCACACCCCTCACTATGGCCACCCTCTCAAAGAACCCTATACTCGTAGAGTTCTTCAACCCCGAAAATGGCGAGTGGAACTCCCACATCAGCCTCGGCGAGTGGGCGGACTGTTACCTTATAGCCCCCGCTACAGCCAACACTATAGCCAAGATGGCAACCGGCGTGGCAGACAATCTGCTGCTGACCACCTACCTCTCGGCTCGATGCACAACTATCGTTGCTCCGGCTATGGATTGCGATATGTTTGCCCACATCACAACACAAACAAATCTCAAGACCCTGCAAAGCCACGGCGTAATTATTGCCGACTCTCCTGCAGGGGAGCTTGCAAGCGGTCTTGTAGGCAAAGGTCGTATGGCCGAGCCTGAGCAGATTGTTGAGCTGGTAGCTCAGTGTCTGAGCTCCGAAAAAAAAAAGAGTCTGCTCGCTAAGCACTTCGTTGTAACCGCCGGCGCCACAATCGAGGCGATAGATCCGGTAAGATACATCACAAACCACTCTACAGGCAAGATGGGTTACGCCATCGCAGCAGAACTTGCAACAAGGGGCGCAAAGGTCACCCTTGTTACAGGTCGTACAACTCTACCTACACCTCAAGGTGTTGACCGAGTAGATGTTCTCTCTGCCGAGCAGATGTACAACGCTGCTGTCGAGGCATTTACCACCGCCGACGGCGCTATTATGTGTGCTGCCGTTGCTGACTACACCCCTGCTACCGTTGCCCAGCAGAAGATTAAGAAGTCGGATGACGATATGTCAATACCTCTTGTGCGCACCAAAGATATAGCAGCAGCATTGGGCAAAATTAAGGGCGAAAGACTCCTTGTAGGCTTTGCTCTTGAGAGCGACGAGGGTCAGCAGAGCGCCCAGAGTAAGCTCCAGCGCAAAAATCTCGACTTTATCGTCCTCAACTCCCTCACCGACAAAGGTGCAGGCTTTGGTGTGGACACAAACAAAGTTACATTTATAGACCACAACGGCTCCACAGCCCTGCCACTTATGAGCAAGGTGGAGGTTGCCGCCAAAATCGTTGACAAAATAGAAGAGCACTATGCTTTGTCGCCTGACTGTTGATAACTACGCACTAATCGACCACCTCGAGGTCGAGTTTGACAACAAGCTCAATATCGTTACCGGTCAAACCGGTGCCGGTAAGAGTATCTTGTTGGGTGCCCTGTCGTTACTTTTAGGCGCACGCAACGAGGGTGCCGTCATCAAAGACACATCGCGCAACTGCGTTGTCGAGGCCCTGTTTGACATTGCCGACCTCAACCTTGAGGAGCTCTTTGAGCAGGAGGATCTGGACTACGAGCCTCAGATAACCATTCGCCGCGTGATAACCCCTGCGGGCAAGAGTCGCGCATTTGTTGGCGATATGCCCGTACAACTAACCACCCTCAAGAGTCTGGGCGAATACCTTATAGATATACACTCGCAGCACCGCAACCTAATTCTCGGTCGCGAGCAGTTCCGCCTTGAGGTGCTTGATACCATATCGCACGCCACAGAACTTCGCGAGCAGTATCGTGCAGCATACACCCGCCTGAACAGCGCCAAAGCCAACCTCAAGCAGGCTCAGCAGGCACTCAATGAGGCAAGTCGTGAGGAGGAGTGGTTGCGCTATCAGGTTGAGGAGTTGCGTGCCGCAGCACTCAAGGAGGATGAGGAGAGCCAAATAGAGGCTCAGATTGCCACCCTTGCCAATGCCGAGTCTATAACCGAGGCATACGGAGCTATGCACCTTGCCCTGACAGACGAGCAAACAGGCATACTCACACAGCTCAGCCAGCGCACCAAAGCACTCAAAACCATCGCACCGCACTATGCCGATGCACAGCAGGCCGCCGAGCGTCTGAACTCGGTAATTATCGAGTTGCAGGACCTTGATGCCACAGCACAGAGCGTTATTGAGAGTGTTGAGTCCGACCCTGAGCAGTTGGAGAAGCTCAACAACCGTATGCAGACCATACTCTCGCTGCGTCGTAAGCATCGCGCTGAAAGCGTAGCCGAGCTAATCAAGATATACAACGACTATGCTGCAAAGTTGTCTATTATAGACCTTGCAGACCAAAACATCGCCAACCTGGAGGTTGAGGTTCAGCAGGCCGAGAAGCAGGCAACCGATATTGCGCAAAAGATTTATGAGGCACACAAGGCTGCCACAGCTGAGTTTGAGAGTAGCGTAGATGCTATTTTGCACAAGGTGGGTATGGCAGAGGCTTGCTTTAAGATTGGATATACCGAGGTACCTCTCAACGCTACGGGCATAGAGCAGATTGAGTTTCTCTTCTCTGCCAATAGCGGCATCGTGCCACGCGCAGTTGACAAGATAGCCTCCGGCGGAGAGCTTTCGCGCGTAATGCTTGCTCTCAAGGCCATAATTTCCCGTACCACAGCCCTACCGACAATAATCTTTGACGAGATAGACACCGGCGTATCGGGTAGCGTAGCCAACGCTGTAGGCGAGGTTATTGCCGAACTTAGTGCAACAATGCAGGTTATCGACATAACACACCTGCCACAAGTTGCCTCTAAGGGCGACCGCCACTATTTGGTATATAAGAGCGAGAGCACCACATATATGCGCGAGCTTTCTGAGCAGGAGCGCGTTACCGAGATTGCAAAGATGCTCTCGGGCGACCAAATAACCAATGCCGCAATAGAGCAGGCGAAAATACTCTTAGGGCTGCAATGAGATGGGCGATATACATACTCGCGCTCATCATAGCAAGCTGCTCATCCACGCCTAAGTCCCAAAATCCGATTATCGACACTTGCTATACACCCCAATATGCCACAGGCTTTGAGATTGGTTACGACAGCGAGGGGCGCAAAGTGCTATGGATTACCGACCCCTGCCAGGGGTTAAGCCACTTTGAGCAGGGACTATACCTTCTCACACCCGAGCAGAGCGCTCCCAAAGGGGCTAATGCCATAGTTGCACCTGCAAGCAAACTCTCTGTCCTATCATCCTCACACGCCGCTATGCTCGACGCCATTGGTATGGCTGAGGCTGTAGTTGGCGCGTCGGGTGTAAGATACTATACCAACAATACCATACGCACCTGCGCCACAGAGATAGGCTACGACACGGCCCTTGATTATGAGCGCATTAAGGCTATCGGCACGCAGGTAATGCTGCTATATAGCGTCTATGGCGTTGACAACACAGCGATGAACAAACTCTCGCAGCTCGGCATACCTTATATATATATAGGCGACTACGCCGAGCCTACACCTTTAGGCAAGGCTGAGTGGATAGTGGCTATCGCGGCCCTATGCGGTCGTGAGCAGGAGGCTATAGAGATATTCAACGGCATAGCCGAGCGATACAACGCCCTCAAGGCCTCGGCTGCCAACTACACCGTTCGACCAAAGGTTATGCTCAACACCCCATACCGCGACAGTTGGTTTATGCCCGCAGTTGAGAGCTATGCCGTGCAACTTATAGCCGATGCGGGAGCGGAGTATATATACTCGCAGAACAAATCGCACCAATCTACGCCCATATCTTTAGAGCAGGCGCTACTCTTAGCCTCCGCTGCCGATGTGTGGATTAATGTGGGCAACATCGCCTCGCTCGCTCAACTCAAGAGCGAAAATCCACGCTTTGCAACAATACCTGCCGTAACATCGGGGCGCGTTTATAACAACACCAAGCGTACAAACAATGCAGGCGGAAGCGATTTTTGGGAGTCTGGCGCACTCAATGCCGACATTGTGCTCGACGATATGATTAAGTTGCTCCACCACAACGCCCCAACCGACTCGTTACACTACTACAAAAGACTCGAATAATGGCACGACGCTCCACAATACTATTCACTACGCTAACCATCGCAACGGCTGCGCTCTTTATCCTCGACATTGTCGTGGGTAGTGTCAACCTGCCCCTTGGCAAGGTTATAGCAGCCCTCTTTGGCGGACAGAGCGACCCACTCACTCGCTCCATAGTATTAGATATTCGCTTGGTCAAAGCTATTATGGCTCTACTTAGCGGCGTGGCGCTATCTCTCTCAGGACTGCAGATGCAGACACTCTTTCGCAACCCCCTTGCAGGCCCATACACCCTGGGCGTAAGTGCGGGCGCAAGTTTCGGAGTGGCTCTATTTCTGCTCGGAGCGCCCCTTTTAGCCATAAACACACACGCCATCATCTCATCCTTAGGCACAGCAGGTGCTGCGTGGATTGGTGCAGCGGCAATACTGATGCTCATCATAGCCCTGAGTAAGCGCATAAAGGATATTATGGTTATCCTTATCCTCGGAATGATGCTCAGCTCAGCAATAAGCGCGGTGATAGAGATACTGCAATATCTCAGCGACGAGGCTGCCCTCAAGTCGTTCGTTGTATGGTCTATGGGCTCGCTTGCCGATGTGACTATGAGCCACCTCAGCCTCATTGCACCCGTAATAATCCTCGGCGTGATATTGGCTGTAAGCACCACAAAGTCTCTCAATGTACTGCTCTTAGGCGAGCAGTACGCCCAAACTTCAGGCATAAACATAGCCCGTGTGCGCAGAATAGTCTTTATATCGACCACCCTGCTTGCAGGCACAATTACAGCCTTCTGCGGCCCTATAGGTTTCGTAGGTCTGGCTGCGCCACATATTGCCCGTATGCTCTTTGCCTCTGCCGACCACAGAATACTAATACCCGCATCTGCAATAATTGGCGCAATAATGATGCTCTGTGGCGACATTATATCCAAAGCACTGATGTTGCCAATAAACACCATAACCGCACTTATGGGCATACCCGTAGTGATATATATCGTAACCCGTAACCGCAACCTGATGCAATGATAACGCTACAACAGTTAACTCTCGGCTTCAACTCCCGCACCCTGCTCAACAACTGCAACGCAACCTTTGAGCAAGGCTCGCTTACAGCCCTTGTCGGTCGTAATGGCGCAGGCAAGAGTACCCTGTTGCGCGTTCTTGCAGCCTTAGACACTCCACAAGCGGGCGATGTGATAATCAACAACACCCCCATAAGCAGCCTCAATGCCGAGCAGAGGGCCCGACTCATATCCTTCGTCAGCACTCAGCGCGTAAGGGTGAGCAACCTCAAGTGCAAAGATGTCGTGGCCATAGGTCGCACCCCATACACCAACTGGATGGGAAGCCTGCAAGAGCAAGACAAACAATGTGTAGCCCACGCCTTGGAGGCTGTCGGTATGACCGCCTTTGCCGACCGACCTATAGACACCCTCTCTGACGGAGAGTGTCAGCGCATAATGATTGCCCGCGCATTGGCTCAGCAGACACCTATAATTCTGCTCGACGAGCCAACCGCATTTCTCGACATACCAAACCGCTTTGAGATATGCCGACTGCTCGCAACACTTGCTCACACCGAGAACAAAACGATAATATTCTCTACTCACGACATTGACGCCGCAATGCCCGTATGCGACAATGTGGCAATACTCGACAACTGCGCTCTCAACATCAAGCCGATAGACTCCGCCAAAGAGCTGTTAAACAAGCTATTCTGCCTTTAACTGCTACAGTTTCAGCCACCTTCGGCAACTTTTTTAACATTTTTCCACCATTTCTCTTGTCGTTTGACATTTTTTTTCTACCTTTGCACCACTAATTGCCGCAGAGTGTGCTCTGCCATTAGGGTAAGGCCGATTCGTCTATCGGTTAGGACGCAAGATTTTCATTCTTGAAAGACGAGTTCGACTCTCGTATCGGCTACAATCGAGGGGTAATAGCCAATGGTGCTACAATAGACCAGAAGTTTGGATCAACCACAGGTTAGCTCTACAACAAGCTACTGTTTAATTGGACAAATTAAGGTTACGGTGTCACACAACGGCGATACTCTTACGGGGGGGGGTAAAACCATCAGGAGCGGGAGCAATCCTATCCGAAACCACCTACGGGTGTGACTACAGCAGTTCGGCAGCTTAAAAGTCGGAAGCAACGCAGGAGGGCAGTTAAAAACCCGGAAGCAATGCGAAGGCTCAAAAGTCGGAAGCAGTTCGGTGGCGTAAAGACCGGAAGCAGTTCGGTGGCGTAAAGACCGGGGGCAGTTCGGTGGCGTAAAGACCGATAACAAAAAATGAATTAATACTAAAAACTGAAATAATTTAACAATTATGGCAAATCACAAATCATCTAAGAAGCGAATTCGCCAGACCGCTACAAAGCGTGCTCACAACCGCCTCTATCACAAGACTGCTCGCAACGCTGTAAAGGCTTTGCGTCACACCACTGAGAAGGCTGCTGCTGAGGCTTTGCTTCCAAAGGTAACAGCTATGCTCGATAAGTTGGCTAAGCACAACATTATCCACAAGAACAAGGCTGGTAACCTCAAAGGCGCAATTCAGTTGCACGTTAACGCTCTCTAATCAAGCGTTAAACGCAAAAGATAAAGGACTGCAAACGCAGTCCTTTATCTTTTTTATAGTCCTCCCATAGGGCACACTCTCCACTACCCAAAACAAAAAAGGTTATCGTTTCCGATAACCTTTGTGCCCAGGACGAGACTCGAACTCACACGAGCGAACGCTCACTACCCCCTCAAAGTAGCGTGTCTACCAATTCCACCACCTGGGCAATACAGTCGCTATCTTTCTCAATAGCGGTGCAAAGATAGGGCAAATTTTTTACTCCTCCAAACTTTTTGGACAAAAAATTCACTTTTTCTCCAATATTGCCTTCAAAATACCCTCAGCATCATATCCGCACTCTCTGTAAAGCTCCGCAACGGTACCTTGCTCCACAAATTTATCGCCCACGCCGAGAGTCGTCACACGCTTACAAACGCCCTTATCTGCAAGCATCTTAACCACAGCCTCGCCCACACCGCCGCGCAAAGAGCCATCCTCAACGGTTATAATATGGTCAAACTTCGCCCCCACAGCAGCAACAAGCTCCTCATCCAAAGGTTTGGCATAACGCAAATCATAGACCGCCACGCTCACACCCTGCTCTTGGGCCAACTGCGCAGCCTCCATAGCGAATTGGCAACCCTTACCCAAAGCCAGCAGAGCCACATCGCTACCCTCGCGCAGCACCCGACCCTTGCCCACAGGCAACAACTCAAATGCCTTATCGCGCCACGCAACGCCACAGCCTGCGCCACGAGGATAGCGTATTGCAAACGGAACACCACTCTGCAGAGCCGTAAACATCATATTACGCAGCTCCAACTCATCGCTCGGAGCGGCCACAACCATATTTGGAATACAACTAAGGTATGCTAAGTCAAAAACACCGTGGTGTGTTGCGCCATCTTCACCCACAAGTCCACCTCGGTCAAGACACATAACGACAGGCAGGTTTTGCAGCGCCACATCGTGGATAATGCTATCATAGGCTCGCTGCATAAAGGTGGAGTAGATATTGCAGAACGGCACCTGACCCGCAGCAGCAAGGCCTGCCGAGAAGGTTACAGCGTGAGCCTCGGCAATACCCACATCGAAGCACCTATCGGGCATCTGCTCCATCAAAATATTCATCGAGCAACCCGTAGGCATTGCCGGCGTAACACCCACAACGCGCTCATCGGCCTTAGCAAGTTCCAAAAGCGTCTGACCAAAGACATCCTGATAGCGGTCGGCATCGCTCGGCTGCTTTATGCGCTCGCCCGTATCGGGGTTAAAGCGTCCAGGCGCGTGCCATACGGTCAAATTCTGCTCTGCGGGGCTATAACCGTGGCCTTTAGATGTGATAATATGGAGCAGCTTAGGCGAGCGGATGCTCTTGAGTGCTGTCAGGGTTTGAACCAATTTTTTCACATCGTGACCATCGACAGGGCCAAAGTATCTAAATCCAAAGCTCTCAAACAGATTACTATTTTGCAACAATCCGTGCTTGACAGCATTGCCCGCCTTTTGGCACAAACGCAACAATGGCGGTATATGCGACAAGAGCGACCAAAGGTTCTGCTTGAAGCGGTTGTAACTCTTCGATGTGGACATACGCAACAAATAACCACTAAGCGCACCTGTAGCGCGGTCAATAGCCATATTGTTGTCGTTAAGGATAACCAGCAGGTCGTTTGTCCTATCTGCACCTGCGTTATTCATACCCTCAAATGCCAAACCGCCCGTCATAGAACCATCGCCAATAACTGCGATAGTCTTAAACTGCTCGCCGCGAAGTTGTGCAGCCTTGACCATACCGAGTGCTGCCGATATAGATACCGAGGCGTGACCCGCACCAAAGGCATCATACTCGCTCTCCGCCATACGAGGAAAGCCGCTAATGCCGTTCAGCTTACGGTTATTGACAAACTCGTCACGACGCGAGGTGATAATCTTATGTGCGTAAGCCTGATGTCCCACATCCCAGACAAGCTTATCCTCAGGAGTATCATAGACATAGTGAACAGCCACGGCAATCTCAACAGCACCTAAAGATGAGGCGAGATGACCCGGGTTGATAGCGCACTGCTCGATGATATATTGGCGCAACTCCGCGCAATAGTCAGGCAGTTGATTGACTGACAACTTACGCAGGTCGGCAGGGGTGTTTATCTGATAGAGGTACTTGTATTCTATGTGAGTCATCTAATTGAATAAATTACGCATTACTACTTAGAACGGGTAGCCCACACCGAAGTTGAGCGACATATTCTTCCACTTAAAGTTGTGTATCCAGCGCTCCCCCACAGGTTTATTTGGGTTGTGAAGTTGCACACCCCAATCGAGGCGCAGGATAGCAAATTTAATATCCAAGCGGACACCTAAGCCCGTATTAAAACCAAGTTGTTTATAGAAGTCCTTAAAATGGAAAACCGAACTTTCAGGATACTCTACGCTGTTGCGACCCATATACCAGACATTACCCAAATCAAAGAATGTCGCTCCGTGAAACATACCCCAAATAGGAAATCTGAACTCAAGGTTTGCCTCGAGTTTCATATCTCCCAACTGAGTAGGATAGACCACATTTGCAGGCAGCGGACTTGAGCCTGGTCCCAAAGTACGAGGTGCCCAACCACGCATAGAGTTGCTACCGCCCGCATAGAACATACGGTCAAAAGGTATAGCTGTAGAGTTACCATACGCCACACCCAAACCTGCATACAATCGACCCGCAATGGCACACTTTTCGCCCAACATTATACGATGCGAGGCGTTGACATCGGCGCGGAAATATTGCGAGTAGCGGATGCCTAAGAATTTATAGTAACTCTCTCCCGCAACAGGCTTGGAGAACAGATGCATAAGGCCATCGACTGTATTACCCGCAAGTTCGGCATTGATGCGGATGATAGTTTGGTTGCCCGTACTCTCCACGCGAGGGTTGTTATAGATATAAGAGCCCGACAGACCGACAATAAGTTGCGACTCGTAACTGCGCTTGAGGTACTCATTCTGCAACGAGTTGAAATAATCCTCATTGATATAGCCCACATTTACCCAGTTGATACTTATCGGGCGCACCACAAACGAGGAGTGGCTAAAATTTCGCCACGAGTAGGCCCATACGATACTCGACAAATCTCGACGGTAGTATGGTCTGTTCTGGTGATTATAGGATATCTCAAAGCGAGTCTTGGCTGCCGTATAACGGTTTAGGCCCGTATTACGGAACATCAAAAAGCGCGGGAAGGTCAAACCCGCCGCCAGACCAAACTCAATAGCGCTACGACGCAGAGCATCGGGAGCTTTCATATACTCATATCCCACCGTACCGGTAATCTCAAGCATATCGGCACCGCGAAAAACATTGCGATTTTGATAACCTGCTGTCGCCTTTAAGCCATAGAAGCTCGATGTTGTTGAACCCTCCAGTTCCGCCTTAATACTCTGTTTAAGCGACGGGGTACACTGTATCTGACAATCCAGATAGCGTTCACGGGTATAGTTGAGCAGCACCGAGTCGTTACCTCCCACATAGGTCAGGTAGAGATCCTTGCCACCGACAGAGTCAGGCACCTGTTCAAACATCACGCGAGCGCTCTTGAAGTTCATCTGCATAAGGTTGTTATAGGTACGCTGCACCAACGAGTGGTTATAAATCGCACCCGTATAGAGTGGCACAGCAGGACGCAGAGCCTGTGCGCGGATATATGGCTTTTTACCCTCAAAGAGTATGTTGATACCGTTATAGCGCATAGTATCGACTTTGAAGATAGTATCAACGCCCATTCGCTCCTTTACAGCGTCATAACCGGGCACGATAGTAACATTTCGCAGGCGATAGACCGCATTGTTGTCGTAGATTGCATCGCCACGAGAGGTATAGCC
>JAFNYE010000148.1 GCA_017383345.1 Alistipes sp.
AAAAACCCTCTGAAACGATGTTTCAAAGGGTTTTGCTTGATTTTGTCCTCAAAACTTTTGGACTTGGAGCGGAAAACGAGACTCGAACTCGCGACCCCAACCTTGGCAAGGTTGTGCTCTACCAACTGAGCTATTTCCGCATTGTAGATTCCGCTCCGGAAAGCAACCATTTCCTGATTGCGAGTGCAAAGATAGGGCAAATATTTTTTCTGTGCAAACTTTTTGCGAAAAAATTTTAATATTTTTTAAGAAAAATTTTTACAATTATTGTTAAACGGTTGCAAATCAGTGTGTTGCGTTATTTGATATTTTGGTGCTGTGTGTTGTCTAACAGCAGCGGTGAGTGCTCCTTAAATCGCTTGAATATCAAATCGGTTATCAAAATGTCGCACAGACTATGGTTTTCGCCCTCGATAGAAGGGTATTTTTTGCCGATATAGTCGCCCATCGCAACGCGATATTTGCGTCCCTCCTTGAGTTTAGGAAAGCGGACATCGACAGCCTCGCCGCTGTTGTCAGTAACGATTGTGTATGGCGTATTGCTGAACAAATCGACGCGGTGGGACTCTTTGACATTGCCCTTATCGTTAAATTTGGCGATAATCATACGGCGCATTTGTGCCGGAGTCATTGTGATTGTATGAATTTTTGACTCAAAAGGCTCAAGGTTATAGACTGTAGCAAGCATTACATTGCCCGCTTTGTGGTTAAAGAGTCGTATGCCGCCGTAGTGGTAGAAGCCAATCTCTGCATCTGCGCCCTCGACAATGGCGTCGATGATAAGTTGTGCAAAGCCTGCGCGAGAGGTAACATCAGCTGCCAATGTGCCTACGGTAGCGCCCAGAACGGGGTCGTTCTCAATCTGTCTAACCAAATCCTTAGTCTGAGCATCCTCGTCATATTGCGCCAAAGGTATGTTGCGGTACTCAATGCTGACAATCTTGTTGCCCTTCATACGGATGGTCGTTGCGCCTACATTCTCAAGACGGCAGTAGGTTTGTCCAATAGTTGTGTTGTTGATTAGGGTATCTACGCGCGCGTGGGTGTGGCCACCGATAATCACATCGTAGCCACTTTGAGCAGTAGCGTATTCAACATCCTTCTTGTCGCCCATGTGAGAAAGCAACACCTTTATGTCGGCATCCGTGTGAGCTGACAGTTGCTCTGTGGCTGCCTGCATAGGGTCGGTGAAGCTGAGATGCTCAAAAACCTCCTCAGTGCCGTCAGGGTGACCGTTATCGTAATTGGTCACCACGCCCACGATGTGAACTTTAACGCCATTGCCTAATTTTATAAAGGCTGAAGGCGCAGTTTGGGCGAGTGAGTCGGTGTGGCTTGTCATATTGGCGCAGAGGATAGGGAAGTCGGCGTAGTCGATTGCTCCCTGCAATAGTGCAGGACCACGGTCAAACTCGTGGTTTCCCAAAGTTGCGGCACTATATTTGGTAGCATTCATCAACTTGATGATTGGCAGTCGGCCCTCTGCTCGGTCAACAAAGGCGTTGCCTGTCCAACGGTCGCCCGCATCTAAGAGTAGGGTAGAGACCGTGTCGCGGCACATATTTACAGCTGTAACCAGGCGCGGAAAGGCGTCGATTGTGGCGTGAATATCGTTGGTGGAGAGGATAACAACCTCGCGTTCGCGGATATTTGAGCGGTAGAACAATAGACTCGCAAGGGCGATGACTGTGATGAGTATAAAGGCTATTCTTTTCATTTTTAGAGCATTTTATAGTGCAAAGGTACATAAATTTTGCGAATAGCATAAAAATTACTATCTTTGATTGGACTAATTTTTAGAACTGAACAACCAACACGCCTAAGTTATGAAAAATCCTATCCGTGTTTATTGTGAAAACAATGCAACTTTTGTTAATGTAGAGATGGGTACATCGCTGCTTGATGTGCTTGGACAGCTTGACATCAATGCGCCCTACCCACTCCTGGCAGCCTATGTCAATAACCGCCTTAAGGAGTTGAATTATCGCGTTTATACCCCTATTTCGGTTAGATATATTGATACAACCCACTTTGAGGGCCACAGAGTCTATCAGCGCACGGCAGTCTTTATGCTTCAGCAGGCTGTGGAGCAGATTTATAATGATAAAAAGCTCCACATCCGTCATTCGGTTGGTGCGGGAATCTACTGCGAGGTGGATGGTGTAAACTCTTTTGATAAGGCTCAGTGTGACGCCCTTATTGCCGCAGTTGCCAAGATTGCAGAGCAGAATTTGCCTATACACCGTCTCAAGGAGCCAACAACAGATATTATCGCCAAATTTGAGGCGGCGGGTTATCACGATAAGGTGGCACTCTTGCGCACCTGTCCACGACTCTATAACAACATATTCTATATGGGCTCGGGTATAGGCTACTTTATAGGCCCACTTGCCCCATCAAGCGGATATGTAAAACTTTTGGATATACGCCCTTATGGCGACGGCTTTATGCTTGTAATGCCTGACCGCGCTTGTCCAACAGTTTTGGGGCGCATTCCTAAGGCTGACAAGGTTGTGGGCGTCTTTAGACAGTTCCACGAGTGGATGGATATCGTGGGCGTGCCGACCGTTGGAGAGCTTAACAGCCGCATTATTCAGGGCGATACGAGCGAGTTGATAAAGATTGCCGAGGCGGTGCATAGCCTTCAATACGCTATGGTGGCAGATAAAATCTACAAGGCCCGTAAAAATGGCGGAGCAAAGGTCGTGCTTATCTCAGGCCCCTCCTCGAGCGGTAAGACCACCTCGGCCAAGCGTATAGGCGTCCATCTGCGTGTTTTGGGCCTTGAACCTGTGCTTATCTCGCTTGATGACTACTTTGTTGACCGCGAAAAGACCCCGCGTGATGAAAATGGAGATTATGACTATGAGGCTTTGGAGGCTCTTGACCTTGAACGCCTGAATGATGATTTGCGTCGCCTTATCGCGGGTCAGAGCGTTGAAATTCCGCGCTATGACTTTATTACCGGCACACGCCAATGGCACGAGCAACCGCTGCAACTGACCGAGCGCTCGGTGCTTATTATGGAGGGTATTCACGGACTGAACCCTAACCTTACACCTGCTATTGATGACGATATCAAGTTTAAGATTTACCTCTCCTGTCTCACTTCGGTGGCGTTGGATAATACTATACGCATACATACAACCGATAACCGTTTGTTGCGCCGTCTGGTTCGTGACTACCGCACCCGTGGCAATAGCGGCTATGACACCATTGCTCGCTGGCAGAGTGTTCGTCGTGGCGAGGAGAAGCATATCTTCCCATATCAGGAGAATGCCGATGTGATGATCAACACCTCGCTATTTTATGAGATTGGCGTGCTGCGTTCTATTGCCGAGCCTATCTTGCGCGAGATAAACGACACCGTACCTGAGTATGGCGAGGCATTCCGATTGCTTAAGTTCCTCGAGAACTTTGTGCCTGTGCCTATGGATGAGATACCTCTCGACTCCGTTCTGCGTGAGTTTGTGGGTGGCAGCACATTTAAGTATTAGAAGCTAACTTCTACAAGTTGAGAGAGTGTCAATTTTGACACTCTCTTTTACTATCTATACTCCTCGAAGCGGGCGGCGGCGTTGAGGAAGTGGGCTGTGATCCAAAATACGGTCCAGCGCTCGGAGTAGCCGCCACGGAGTTTGTGGACATTGCTCATATCGCCTCGCTGCGCAAAGTTGGTCTGCTGTATCTGCTCGCCTTGAGAGCCGTAGGCATCGGTGAGCTGGAAGCAGCTGCGATACATCACCTCGGCAAGGCGACATAGGCGCTCATCTTTGAGCAGTCGTCCCATCTTATAGACCTCCGGCGCAAAGAGTACTCCATAGACATCTATATGTTGGTTTTGTGCCGAGACAACGCTCCAGCCCGTGGTTTTGAAGTTAAAGTCGGCAAGGCGACCAGCTGGCAGAGGTATATCCCACACCACCACATAGCTCAGGCATACATCCATCGCGTGCTTTGCCCAGTCGAGATAGAGCGGCTCTTTGGTGCGCTCATAGAGCTCTAAAAAGCCCTGAAATGCTGCCCACGCCCCCTCCTTATCTTCACAAGTGGCATCGAGCGTGCCGCCCCAATAGCAACCGTTCATTGTCAGGTGTCGCTCGGCAAAGAGTGCAGCAGCCTTGCGCGCAGCCTCCATATAACGCTTCTGGCGAAGGAGCTTGGAGGCGATTGCAAGTGGGGCGATATAAAACCCCTCGGCGGTAGAGAGGGGGTTCCAGCTATCGCTCAGAATGCGGTTGCTCACCGCGTCAGATGCGCTGCGTAGAAACTGCTCCCACTTTTGGGTGTTGTAGTGGTGATTTTTACGCCCTGCCTCTATTGCTTTGGCAAAGTTGTACATAGCCTGACCGCACGAGACGGGGTCGCCGCCGTGAAACTTCTCGCCGTTGTAACCAACCACAAAGGTGCCCTTCTGCTCATCTATTTTGAAGGTGGTAAGATAGTCTAACGAGCGTTGCACCATAGGCTCAATGTCGGGGTCGTTCAATATCTTGGCTAACCTTTGGAGCGAATATCCGGGCGAGTCGGCCTGACCGCACCAGCCCATAACGATATCCTTGCGCACCGAGGTGTCGTACATATTGAAGCCCACGGCATTCTGGTCGAACTCTATCCAGCGACCCTTTGCAAAGTTGTACTTTGAGCGGACAATCTGCTCAAAGGTGGCAAAACGGTCGGCGTTGTAGGGTTTATGCAGGTCGAGCGAGGTGTAAATAGGTCGCTGAAAACCTGTACCCTCGCGCTCAATAGGGTATAGCTCCAAGTAGAAGCTCTTCTCAATAATCTGCCCAGGCTCAAGGGTGATATATGTGTCGGTGTAGCGCATAGGACTCTTTTGTAGCGCCTTTGCTACGCTGTGCTGACGGTTGTAGCCTATAGGGCCTGAGTAGAGAACAATGTCGCTATGGCTCTGGTGCGCCTCTACGCCCAACGACCACCATTGGTCGCTCAGTACAGCACCTTTAACGGGGCTCGGCACGGTGTGCAGGGCTACGGCATAACCCCCTTTGGCAGACTCGAGCATCGCAAACGGCATAGGGTAGCGATGCTCCTCAAAGATAGCAAACTCCCCCTCTGTGCCGTTATATACGGGGATGATATCGGAATTGACCTTTGCCCCATTCTTGTTGCCATAGTAGAGTATGCCTGGTAGGCAGGGCATAAGTTTTTCGCCCGCAACGGAGAATTTTACACTCAGGGTTACCTGCTCTAAAGGTCGCTCGCCGTGCCACTCATAGCGGCGGTTGCAGTGAACAAGGTTGCTCTCGGTGGTGCGGTAGCTGTCGCGCATTATCAGTTCGCCCTCGGGTAGTACAATCTTGCCGTAGGCTATACTCCACTCGCCCACCTGCTCGGTGTGGTCAGGGTTGGCGTAGTGGTAGCAACACATCCAGTCGTTCTGCCACCCCGTTGCAACCGACCACAGTCCCTCTTTGGGTGCTGTGACAACCCTGTTGCCATTGAGTGTAAGAGCTATTTTGCCATCTGTGAACTCTATATTTGTTTTAGCGGCTGCAGAGAGTGCTGCAACCGCTAAAATAATCGTTAAAAGGCGTCTCATATTATTCGATAAATATCTTGCCACTCTCAGGCTTGAGGCAGTCTGAAACCTTTGTAGTGGTAGTTGTCGGGATAAAGAACTCCTTGAAGTGTGTAAGGTCACGCGAGTTAAAGCCTACGCTGAGGCGGTAGTCGCCCGCAACAACCTTCCACGCAGACTCCTCCTCGATAAAGATAGCCAGGTCCTGCTCTGAGATTGTCATCTCTACATTGCAGCTCTCGCTTGGTTTGAGTGCAGGGGTCTTGCTATAGGCGCGAAGCTCTACTACGGGGCGCTTGTGGTCTGGGAAGAGGGCTGTAGAGTATAGCTGTACAACCTGCTTTGCCACGGCATTGCCCGTATTGGTTACCTTGCAGTTTACGGTTATCTTGTCGCCACTCTTTTTGAGCTGCATATCAGATATTTCAAAGTCGCTGTATGTCAGTCCGAAACCAAACGGATAGGCTACCTCTACAGCGCTTGTGGCAAAGTGACGATAGCCCACAAATATATCCTCGGTGTAGTTGGTATAGTCAATATTAGGCTGGTCGTAGTACTTGTATTTGGTGCTGTAGTTCTCGAACGATTGGTTCAGTCCCGACTCAGGTACATTGGTTGGGAAGTTCTGTGACGGTACATCGGCATACTTTATAGGGAAACTCATCGGTAGGTGACCCGATGGCGACACTTTGCCCAAGAGTACATCGGCAACAGAGTTTCCACCCTCCTGACCAGGCATCCAGCATACCAGTATAGCGTCAACCTTATCTCTCCACGATGCAACCTCTACAGGTCCGCACACATTGAGTACAACAACCACCTTTTTGCCCGCGGCGTGGAATTCGCGGCTTACCTCGTTGAGCAGAGCAGTCTCGTCGATGCGCAGGTTGAAGTCGCGCTCTATGTGGCGCTCAAAGCCCTCGGCAGAGTTGCGCGAGAAGGTGATTACAGCCATATCGGCTCTCTGGGCACTACCCTCGACAAGCTGTCGCGGATCTCTAATCTCATTAGGGCGCAAGGTGTAGTGCGTCCAACGGCGATGCTCGTCAAGTGGAGCAATACGCTTGCGTTCGCGCTCCATATAGGCGGTGTAGTAGTCGTCAAGTTTTTTGTCAAGCGCAATGCCGTTTGATGTCATACCCTCGTGCATATCAACCACATAGGCCTTGTTTACATCGCCCGAACCGCGACCGCCCGCAATAAAGTCGTAACTACCTACGCCAAAGAGGGCAACACACTCGCCCCCTACCATAGGCAGAGCCTTGTTGTCATTCTTGAGCAACACAAAACCCTCGCTTGCCACCTCGCGTGTAATTGCAGCGTGAGCCTCAAGGTCAGGCTTGTTGCTGAACTTGTAACCCTTGAATTTCGGGGTCTTAACTATGAGCTGGAGTATGCGGGTGATACACTTGTCAAGGTCTGCCTGGCTTAATGTGCCCTCTTTTACCGCCTTAACTATGGCGTGGTAGTGCTTCTCCTCGCCAGGCTGTATCATATCGTTGCCTGCAGCTACTTGCGCCGCTGCATCAAGGCCGCCACCCCAATCGGTTACAATAGCACCCTCAAAGCCATACTCACCACGCAGAACGGTCTCCAAAAGACCCTTGTCCTCCGATGTGTAGCGGCCGTTGAGGTAGTTGTACGATGTCATTATTGTCCACGGCTGCGAGAGGCGTACTGCTATCTCGAAGTTGCGCAAATATATCTCGCGCAGCGCTCTGAGCGACACGCGCGAGTCGTTGCCCAAGCGGTTAATCTCCTGATTGTTGGCACAGAAGTGCTTGAGCGAGGTGCCAATGCCGTTGCTCTGCGCTCCGTTGATAATTGCAGCCGCTGTGCGACCTGCTAAGAGCGGATCCTCGGAGTAGTACTCAAAGTTACGACCGCAGAGAGGGTTGCGCATAATGTTTATGCCGGGGGCAAGCAGAATATCGACGCCATACTCCTTAACCTCCTCGCCCATAGCGCGACCTACGCGGTAGATAATCTCGTCGTTCCAGGTTGCTGCAAGGTGTGTGCCTACAGGGAAACCTGTGCAGTAGTAGGTGTTAGGGTCATCTTTGCGCTTTGGGGCAATGCGCAATC
>JAFNYE010000149.1 GCA_017383345.1 Alistipes sp.
GGATTGGCTAAACATCTGTTTATCAATAACCTGAGTGTTCTGGTTGAAACGCTCAAGGGCAACATAAATCACGCTTAATATAAGGGCATACTTGAACACTGAGAAGAGAATACCCAAAATGGTGTCAACAAAACCCAGGCCAATGGTTGAGAGTAGCGATGAGATAATTCTGGCTGCAAACGATGTGCCTATAACCGCCACGATGAAGGTTATTATAAAACCTATAATTTTTGAGTAAGCAGGGTCGAGGTTGAGCATATTGCCAACCTGCTCGCCAAAGAGTATTGCAAGGCCAATACCCAGCACAATACCGACCAAAGAGCAGAGCTGTGATGTAAAACCTTTACGCCAGCCTGTAAACAGACCTACACCCAAAACAATAATGGTAATGATGTCGAAAATGTTCATAATAGTTCAATTTTACGCAACGAAGTTAGTATTTTTTTTGACAATTTCCTACCTTTGTAGCAAATTCGCTATAATATGAGAGCATTTATTCTGTTTTTTATTACTCTTGTGACAACAATTTCAACAATTTCGGCAAGAGAAGTTTACATATTGAACAACTCGTGGCGCTTCTTTTTCAAGGATGAAAATACCAGCGACAACGCCCGTCTTGTGCGCGTTCCTCACACCTGGAACTCCGACGCCCTCTACGATAAAGGCTCACTTCTAAAGACCACAGCCAACTATCGTCGTCAACTCTTTGTGCCGCAAAAGTGGCAGGGTAAGCGCCTGTTTGTGCGCTTTAATGGCGTTATGAGTGTTGCTGATGTCTTTGTCAATGGTCGTTGTGTGGGTAGCCATAAGGGTGGCTATACCGCCTTTGCCATTGAGATTACCGATTATGTTAACTATGGTGTCGAAAATACCCTTTTGGTTGAGGTGAGCAACGCCTATCGTAGTGATGTGCTGCCAACCTCTACTGAGCAAAACCTCTATGGCGGCATCTACCGCGATGTGGAGCTTATAGTTGCCGATAAGACCACCATTTCGCCACTCTATTATGGTACAGAGGGTGTTATTGTCAACACCACAAAGGTCTCGGTCGATGCGGCAGAGGGCAATATAGGCGTATGTCTGTTGGGTAAAAAAGATACACAATGTGCTGTTACTGTCGATATTGTCTCGCCTGACGGATATGTAGCTACAACCAAGAGCGTGAAGGCTAAGATTGACGGCAAGATGCTCAATGTGCCTTTTGTTGTCGGCAACCCCGAGTTGTGGTCATTGCAGCGACCAAATATCTATCGTGTAGATGTTATTGTGGGCGCTGATACTGTGTCGGTAAATACCGGATTTAGAGATGTAAAGGTTAGTCCTGAGCGCCTAATGACAATCAACGGCAAGCGAACAATGGTGCGTGGTGTCAACCTCTGTCACGACAACGCTTTTCGCGGTAATGCGCTGACACAAAGTGACTATAAGCACGATTTTGCAACAATCTGTAGCGTGGGTGCAAACTCTATCCGCTCGGTTGGAGGCCCTCACGCGCAAAGTTTGTATGATATGTGTGATAAGGAGGGTATGCTTGTGTGGGTGGATATGCCGCTCAGTCAGTCGCCATTCTTTAGCGATACAGCCTATTACTCAACTCCAGAGTTTGAGAAAAACGGCATCGAGCAACTTACCGAGATAGTGTTGCAGAATATTCACCACCCGTCGGTTGTGATGTGGGGCGTGTTTTCACATCTCCGCTCGCGTTCAGCAGAGTTGTTGGCCTATGTTAAGAGCCTCAACGCGCTGGCAAAACGCTTAGACCCATCGCGTCCGACAGTGGCTTGTAGTGATCAGGATGGCGATATCAACTTTATTACCGACCTTATTGTTTGGCAGCAGTCGGTGGGCTGGGATAGTGGCTCAATTTCCGACATTGATATATGGCAGAAGGCTCTCAAGACAAATTGGGGTCATCTTTGTCAGGCTGTATGCTATGGCGAGGGTGATGGACAAAGCAAGATTGGCAATATCTCGCCACTACTCAGAGAGCGCTGCGTTCCTGAGGGTCGCCAAACCCTTTTCCACGAGGGGTATGTCAGTCGTATCGATGAGCAACTGTTTTGGGGCGTGTGGATAAACAATATGTTCGATTTTGGCTCGGTGCGCCACGGTGGTGCAGTTCGCAATACGGGTCTTGTCGATTTTGACCACAACAACCCTAAGGATGCCTTCTACCTATATAAGACACTATGGAACAAGCGTGACGCGACACTTCATATTGTCAACAAAAATCGCGAGGTGCGAATGAAAAACCGTCAGGTTATTAAGGTCTATTGTTCGCAGGGCGTGCCACAACTTACAATCAACGGCGATAGTGTCGCACTTCGTAACTGTGCGCAGGGTATTTTTGTTACCGACTCGCTTAATATGAGTGGTTTGAATACCGTCATTGCAACTGCCGACAATCTGCGCGACTCTACCACCTTTACTATTGGCAATTACCTGCCACGCAAGTAACTATAACCCATAGGCCATCTCTGTGCCACACCGCTGCTCTATGCGTAGCAGACGGTTGTATTTTGCCGTACGCTCCGTTCTTGATAGCGAGCCGCACTTTATCTGTCCCGTATTTAGAGCAACTGCCAAGTCGGCTATAGTTGTATCCTCGGTTTCGCCTGAGCGGTGAGATATAATAGCGCTCATCTTGGCACTTTGTGCCACCCGCACCGCCTCTATTGTCTGCGTAAGAGTTCCAATCTGGTTTGGTTTTATCAGCACCGCATTGGCCGCTCTCTCTCTGATACCTTTATGTATGCGCGTAGGGTTTGTGACAAAAAGGTCGTCGCCTACAATCTGGCAACGGTTGCCTATGCGGGATGTTAACTCTGTCCAGCCGCACCAATCATCTTCGGCAAGAGGATCCTCAACCGAGTCGATAGGGTAGTTGTCGATTAGTCGGGCAATATAGTCAACCTGTTGGCTTGTGGTGAGGCGAGAACCACTATTGCCCTCAAAGATATGGTAGTCGTAGTTTCCGTTGCGATAAAACTCTGTTGCGGCACAATCGAGAGCAATGGTTATATCTCTGCCCGCCTCATAACCGGCCTGCTTGGTAGCGCTGATTATAAGCTCAAGGGCCTGCTCGGTAGAGTCGAGAGCCGGAGCAAAGCCGCCCTCATCGCCTACAGCTGTGGAGTATCCGCGACGGTGTAGTTCGCTCCTGAGCGAGTGAAATACCTCGACACCCATCCTCAGAGCCTCACTGAAGGAGGAGGCACCTACAGGACGAATCATAAACTCCTGAAAGGCTATGGGCGCGTCGGAGTGGCTGCCTCCATTGATGATGTTCATCATCGGTATAGGCATAATATGGCTATCTACACCTCCGATGTATCGGTAGAGAGGCATACGCAGACTTCGTGCGGCCACTTTGGCCACGGCAAGCGATACGGCAAGGGTGGCATTTGCGCCTAAGACCGACATATTATTTGTGCCGTCAAGTTCGAGCATTGTCATATCTATACACCTCTGGTTGAATATATCTGCACCTATAAGTTCGGGTGCGATGATGTTGTCGATGCTTTGTAGAGCCTTGGTGACACCTTTGCCGCAGTAGCGCGAAAGGTCGTTGTCGCGCAGTTCAAGAGCCTCGTGAGAGCCTGTGGAGGCGCCACTGGGGACGCAAGCTCGTGCTTTAATGCCGGCAAGAGTGGTAACTTCGGCCTCAACGGTAGGATTGCCGCGAGAGTCGAGAATTTCGCGTGAAGTAATTTGTGCAATTTTCATAAACTTGTTTTGGTTAAATGTGAGTGGTAAAAAATTTTTTGATGAAAATTGCAATATCCACACCAAATATGTATCTTTGTTTAGAAAAGTAAAATATCGAAATTATGGCAGTATTCAAAGTTGAAGGTTCGCGCCGCCTTTCAGGAGAGATTGTACCACAGGGCGCTAAGAATGAGGCGTTGCAGATATTGTGTGCCACAATGCTTACCTCAGAGGAGGTTATTGTTGAGAATTTACCCCAAATTCTCGATGTTATGCAGCTCATTGAGTTGCTCGCAGCGTTGGGTGTAGAGGTTAAGCGCTTGGGTAAGGAGTGTTATTCATTCCGTGCCAATAATGTCAACCTTGACTTTGTTCATACCGATGAATATTTGCGTCGTTGTGCCCGTCTGCGAGGCTCTGTGATGATTCTCGGACCTATGCTCGGTCGCTTTGGCGTGGGCTATATGCCAAAGCCCGGGGGCGATAAGATTGGTCGCCGCCGCTTGGATACCCACTTCCTCGGCTTCCAAAAGCTCGGCGCGCAGTTCGAC
>JAFNYE010000150.1 GCA_017383345.1 Alistipes sp.
GGTCACGGCTTTGCAAAGTTGGCAGACGAGTATATTTACCACAACGCCTTTATTCAGTCGTGCGGTTGTATTTGCTGTCCACACCTTAAGGATTTTAACGATTGCAAAGCCCTCGGATGGTATCGCAACCTTGAGGCTACGGGCGATATGGATCAGGTTGGTTGGAGTCACTTTATCTTCCACCCTACCTACTCTAACATTGTCGATGTTTACGAGGGCGGATATTACCACTCTCGCGGAATATTCCGCTCTGAGCCAAACAGCTGTATGAACAACAACATTCCTTACTTCAGCGCCATTTCGCGCCAGGAGGCTGTTGAGCGCATTATGCGTTACTCAGGTCAGCGCTTCAGCATAACCGACTTCTACGCAAAGGATGTGCGCGACACCTACGGCGACCAGGTTGGCACAGCTGCCCTTTCATCAGCAACCGATGCGATAAGTCTTACCGGCGCAGGCAAGCAGATGCCACCAAAGTATATGGGTGAGACTCCGTTCAAGTAGTCAAACATTAAAAAATGGGAATTATGAAAAAATATATAGCAATGGCAGCCATACTTCTTGGAGCTATGGCTTGCAACAAAGATAACATTGCCCAATATGACTCAAGCCAGATTTATGTTGAGTCGTCAATAAAGAACACCCGTCTTTCAGGCACAACATTCGAGGCTGGCGACCGTATGAGTCTCTATGCGGTTGAGTACACAGGCGAGGAGGTTGCTAAGTTGCAAGTTGCAGGCAACTATATCAACAATGAGCCTATGCGTTACGACGGAGCGAAGTGGAAGGGCGAGCGAGCGCTCTTCTGGTCAAAAACCCACTGCGACTTCTATGGCATCTATCCATATCAAGAGCCGCAGACCGTAACCTCATACCTCTTTGACATCACACCCGACCAGAACGCACCAGAGGTTAATGGCGAGCTTTCGGGTTACGAGGCGTCTGACCTTATGTGGGCAAAGGCCGAGAAGATTAAGCCGCCTTATACAACCTACACCGACGATGACGGAACAGTTTGCACTCCGCCAATTCGCGAGGACCACTACTACCCTGTGCAGATGCAGTTTAAGCACCTTATGTCGCGCGTAGTGGTAAAAATTGAGCGAGGCGAGAAGTACGAGGGCGAGCTTCCAAAGGATATTACCGTTCACCTCTACAACACCGTAACTACTGCCGAGGTTGACCTTACAAAGGGCTCGTTGCAGCGTTATGCTCACGGCGAGAAGAACACAATCACAATGAAGCGTCTGAATGGTGACACCTTCGCCGCTGTGGTTGTTCCGCAGAACATCGAGCGACGCACACCGCTCATTGAGGTGACAATGGAGGGTATTGCGTACCTTATGAACTACTCAATATCTTTCCGTCCGGGTTATCAGCACACGCTGACAATAATTCTCAACACCTCTCCTGACCAAGAGAAGTTTGAAATTCAGATTGAAGGCGACATTGAGAATTGGAATTAGTCTGTTCGCTATCTTTTGGCCCATCTTGCAAATGCAGGGTGGGCTTTTTCTTTTTTTGCTATCTTTGTACAAAATTTGACAAGATGAAGAAGCTGACACTTATAATTATGCTCTGCGTTGGAGCGTACATCTACTACAACAATAAAGTCAAGGCCGAGGGCGCAATCAAGCAAGAGGTTGCCGAGCAGGCCCCACAACATCGTGCGCCGATAGTAATTGAGGGCAGCCCTCTTGACCATTTGCAAGATGCGTGGGCAGAGCTACCTGAGCAGAGCCGTCAAAATGGTGTGATAAACAAGACATACTACACAACTCTGAGTGACGGCAGCCGCGTGCGCAACTACTCGGTTGCATACGACACACGCAAGATGGTGCCGTTATGGGTGGCATACCCACTACACAAGATTTACACCACGCCTAAGATTGACCGCACCGATGCGTGGGCCTACGATGATGCTATAACCGTCTATGGCGAGGGTGGCTACGACATTATCGGATATGAAATTACCGAGCCTAAAATTGAGCAGCGATTTCAGCCCAATGTCAAGGCGGGAGGTTTCAACGATGGCGAAAACCGCAAGCTCGACCGCGGACACATGCTCCCATCGGCTTCGCGCTACAACTCGTGGCAGACAAATGCGCAGACATTCTACGCCACCAACATTTTTCCGCAAAATGCACGGCTAAATCAGCAAAATTGGGCCGAGGTGGAGAATGGCACGCGAGCTTCTATGTGCGCCGACACGCTCTATGTTGTGGTGGGCACGCTGTTTGAAAATTCGTCGATGTTTGTCAGTCGTGGTCGCGCCATAACTCGCCCGTCACATTGCTACAAGCTCCTGTTGCGCACCCGCAACGGCAATAGCGGCAAGGCGATATCGCATATTACCGACCCAGACGAGATTATGGCCATAGGTTTTCTCTACGAGAACAGCGCCGAGGGCAATGTTGAGCCATATCAGGCCGTTGTGTCAATAGCCGAGATAGAGGCTCGGGCGGGTATTAAGTTCTACCCTACGCTCCACCCGTCAGTTGCCAACAGCGTCAAAAATCAAAAAAATATCTCCGACTGGAAAGCTTTTAGGTAAAAGTTATTGCCATTCCGCAAGAATTTGTTACCTTTGCGCGATTATTTACAAAGTTGACACAAAAAATTCGTTCTTATGTTGAGTAGAAGATTATTGCGAGTAAAGGTTATCAAGGCTGTATATGCTCATTTACAGACTGAGGCCGACAATATCCCTGTAACCGAGAAAAACCTCGTTACATCAATCGATAAGGCCTATGACCTCTATTTCCATATTCTTGCATTACTGCCTGAAATTGTGCGTTATGCCGAGTCGCGTCAGGAGATTGCACGAAACAAGATGCTCGCAACCTACGAGGACCTTCATCCAAATCGCAAATTTGTTGAAAATAAGGCCATTGCCCGCATTGATGAGTGCGAGGCTATAAACAACTACTGCAAAAAGCAGGGCCTTAAGTGGAGCAACAACACCGACCTTATCAAGAACATCTATACAACCCTTATCGAGGAGCCGTTCTACCAGCGCTATATGGCTAACGAGAGTCGCTCATTCCGCGAGGACGCAGAATTTGCAGCCGATATTTTGCTCAACATTCTCGAAATGAACGAGTTGCTCGACAGCGCATTGGAGGATCAGAATATCTTCTGGAGCGACGATTTGGGTTATATTCTGACTATGGCTGCGCGTACAATGACATCTATGCGCGAGAGTCACGAGCAGATAAAGCTTTTGCCTAAGTTCAAGAGCGACGAAGATTTGGACTACGCAAAGAAGTTGCTTCGTGAGTCAATTATCCACTTCAAGGATAATCACCAACTCATTGACGAGCATACCAACAACTGGGATGTGGAGCGCTTGGCGCTAATGGACATTGTAATTCTCGTTGTAGCGCTTGCTGAGGCTAAGAGTTTCGCTTCGATACCTGTAAAGGTTACAATGAACGAGTTTATCGACATCTCCAAGTACTACTCTACCCCATCGAGCGGCAACTTTATCAATGGTGTATTGGATAAGATTATATCAAAGGGTCTTGCCGAGGGTTGGATATTCAAAACGGGCAAAGGTCTGCTCTAAAAGGCAGATAAGTTGCGTGGTTGAAATTTTATAATTAACTTTACGAAAATTTAACACTTAAAACTGAAAAACTATGTTTACATTATTACAGGCTGCTGCACAGCCACAAGGTGCAGGTTGGACTTTCTGGTTGATGATTGGCGCAATGATTTTGGTTATGTGGCTCTTTATGTGGCGTCCAGAGTCAAAGCGTCGCAAGCAGATGCAGGAGTTTATTGCAAACCTCAAGAAGGGCGACAAGGTTATCACCGCCGGTGGTATTCACGCAACTGTTAAGGAGGTAAAGGAGACAACTCTCCTTATCGAGGTTGACAGCAATGTTACTCTTCGCATTGAGAAGAATATGGTTGTTGCAGACAATGCTGCACAAGCTGAGGAGAAGAAATAAATTAGATTTTTAGCGCAATGGCTACAAAAAGCAACATTTTCTATACCTCCGGCACTTGTTCGCAGGCTATCTTGACCGAAATTGAGGGCGACACTATTGTTCGCGTGCAGTTTGTCGGAGGTTGCAGCGGCAACACTCAAGGCGTAGCAGCACTTGTTGCGGGAATGAAAATTTCAGACGCTATTCAAAAACTTAAAGGTATTGATTGCGCCGGTCGCGGAACTTCTTGTCCCGACCAACTTGCCAAAGCGCTTGAAAAAATATCTAACGAAAAATAGGTTTCATACCTATTTTATATTAGAGTGTCCACTTGGGCACTCTTTTTGTTTGGGGTATTGAAAAATACCGTTATGAGAATAAACACAGGCAAGGGCGATATTGCCCTGATTACCCTTATCGCTATTTGGTCTGTTTCGGCAGTTACATCACTACCGGGACTGGCCGTATCGCCTATATTGGGCGATATGAACAACATATTTCCAAAGGCATCTGACCTTGAGATACAAATGCTCACTTCGTTGCCAAGTCTGCTGATAATACCATTTGTGCTTATTGCAGGCCGACTCTCTATTGGTCGCGACAAATTGTCGATACTTTATGCTGGTCTTGCAATTTTTGCACTTTGCGGTGTGGCCTGTCTATTGGCAAAGAGTATGACTGCTCTAATTATATTTAGTTCAATTCTCGGTTTAGGAGCCGGTATGATTATACCGCTCTCCACGGGCCTTGTGGTTGATTACTTTACGGGCGATGTGCGCATACGACAACTCGGCTATAGCTCGGCAATAAACAACCTCACTCTCGTGGGAGCAACAGCACTAACGGGATATGTTGCCGATATAAATTGGCACCTGTCATTCATTGTCTATCTATTGCCGGCTATATCGTTACTGCTATGCTTGAAGCTGAGAAACGAAAAGGCTGCACCTGAGCCACAACATAGCGACCAATACAAGCAGACAACTATCAATCGCCGACATTTGGCTGTGCTGACAATATTCTATTTTGTCATTACATACGCCTCTTTGGTCATTACTTTTGATACTGCATTTTTATTCGAAAAGTATCATATCAAACAAGAGTTGGCAGGAGTAAGCATTTCTCTGTTCTTTTTGGCAATAATGCTCCCGGGACTATTTTTGAATAGAATTATTACCGTAACACGCTCATACACAAATATAATATGCTGCGCCTTAATGACCATAGGTTTAGTAATAATGACAACAGCCAAAAGTCCGTCTTTGCTAATTTTGGGCGTGATTTTGATTGGTTTGGGCTATGGCGTTATGCAGCCGATTATATACGACAAAACAGCCATTATAGCGCCTCCACACTTGGCAACTCAGGCTCTTTCGGTTGTTATGGCAGCAAACTACCTTGCCATTATCCTCTGCCCATTCATTATTGACCTTGTGCGCAGAGCTGCACACACTTCATCGCACACATTTGGCTTTGCGCTCAACGCTGTCGTTGCGGCTCTGATCACAATAGTTGCGCTATTTACTCGCAAAGACTTTGCAATGGGTCTTGATGAGTCATACTACACAAAAAAATAGACAAAATATTTGGATTTATAACGACTTTATCTTACCTTTGCGATACTTAAAGGCAAGAAATGAATAATTTCATCTATACAATGGGAGCTAAATTCCCTCTCCGAAAATTCGGGGGGGGGATTTTTGTACCTCTAAATCAGTAAGTTACGGCATTTTATTAACTAATTTAGGTTGCAGAGCACTTCTGCGACCCGACTTGTTATGCTCTAATACTATCAATTAATTCTTTTATTAACTTTTAACTTAATCTACATCTATGAAAAACATTTTTCGTTTTCTGATGGCTGCAGCTATTATTTTTGGCGCAGTTTCGTGTGCTAAGGAGGATATCTCCTCTTCTTTGGCAGGTGGTGAGGTAGAGGTTACCTTTACTGCTGATCTCGGTCAGCTCGGCACTCGTGTGTACGGTGACGGCAAACAGGCTGACTATGTTTACCTCGGCGTTTACAACGAGGGCGGCGTTCTCCTTGAGAACCTTACCGACCGCGTTAATGGCGAGAAAATCACTAACGGCAAAGCTACAATCCGCGTCGTTCTCTTGAAGGACAAGCACTACAAGCTCGTCTTCTGGGCTCAGCACAAGGATCAGCGTTGCTACTCTATGGATTGGGAAAATCGTCAGCTCACCATTGACTATGATAATGCTAACTCTCAGGATGATACTCGCGATGCATTCTTCTTGGTTGACGATGATTTCCACGCTGGCCACGATGAGACCGTATTTACCCTTAAGCGTCCTTTCGCTCAGCTCCGTGCTGCTATCAGCAAGGAGGACTTCGATTTTGTTGATGACAACAATGTAACTATCACCCACAGCGAGGTTGTTGTTGAGGGTATTGCTAATGTTCTCAACCTCTCTTCATCTGACGCTAAGGTAAGCGGTAATAAAACTGTAACTTTCGCTTCTGCAGCAATTCCTAATGGCGACAATGAGAAAATAACTGTTAACGGTACTGAGTTCTATCAGCTCTCAATGAACTACCTCCTCGTAAATGAGAAGACCCTTGTTGATGTTGAGTACACCTTTACCGATGGCCAGACCAACTATGTTCGTCCTTACTACGCTGTTCCTGTTCAGCGTAACTACCGCACCAACATCCTCGGTCAGCTTATCTCAAGCCCTATGGACTTCACAGTTATCATCAACC